>JAFLKA010000184.1 GCA_022712735.1 Marinosulfonomonas sp.
TCGCAGGGAAAAGGGCGATTTTGGGCTATATGAATTGCATATGAATCCCATATGAATCGCATATGATAATTTTGCGGGTTTGGGAAAGCTTGCCCCAACCCGTGTCTTGCCGCATCATGGTTGAAAATTAGAGTGTGAGGGACAAGTTGAGCGAGAGATTGAAAGACCCGAGCAAAGCGGCGCACGAGATTATCGAGGTGCAGGAGGATGGCGATGCTATCCGCAATGACGGGGTGGTGTTGCAGGCGGCGAACAAGAATGCGTGGTATGTGCTGGCGACGATTTATGGGGAGCAGCCCGAGGGGGCGACTTGGATGCACCATGACGAGAAACTGGCGACAAAAAATCAGCAGGCTTGGAGTGGATGGCTTAGTGGCAGGCGTCCTTCACATGAGGTGGCTGAAATAACTAATAGGTTTCGACGCCGTCTTGAGGATGAAACTGCTGAGTTGCCTGACCGTCGGGGAAAAGTTGACTTTTCCAAAGTTTTCTTTTCCACAACTGTCTGTTTTGGGCAGTATAGATTTGAGACTGAATGTGAATTTGTCGAGGCGCATTTCGCAGGGAATGTTCTATTTAATTCGTCGTCTTTCAGCGGCAATGTGTTCTTTATTGAGGCGACGTTCAAAGGTATTGCTGATTTCAGGCACACCGAATTTAAGTTTTCTTCCAACTTTCGTTCGGCTTTATTTGAAGATGTTGCTTTATTTAACTCTGCGAATTTTAATTCGAATGTATGCTACCAATCAGCGACGTTTCGTTCAGGGGTGAGTTTTGAGGGTGCGAATTTTGAGGGTGAAACCCAATTTGACTGGTATGACTATCGCGGCGTTGGACATGTAAAGGCCCCTTACCCAGTCAGGTTTTTTGGCAAAGTGGTTTTCAACACCGCTAAATTCAAATCCAAAACGCGATTTAATGAAGCGCAATTTAATGCCCATGTGCCGGAATTTCATGCGGCGGACATATATGATGATACGATATTTCCGACCAGCAGCGAGGATTTGAAGCATTGGCCGCCGCTAAAGGGCGAAGGGGTGATGGATGCCGCCGACCAAAAGCGCGCCTATAATCGGTTGCGGTTGTTCATGAACCGGTCTTTGCAGATTGATGAGGAGCAGTTTTTTCACCGGATGGAAATGCGGTGTAAGCGGGAGACCTCCAATGGGGTTCACGCGCCGATTTACTGGTTTTATGAAAAGCTGTCGGATTATGGTAGTTCGGTGGTGCGACCTGTGGTCGGGATGGGAATGCTGATAGTGATTGGTGCAGCGTTGATGCTGTTTTATCTGGAAATGGAAAAGCCTGCGACGGGTGCGCAATTCTGGACATCAACGGGGTGGAGCATTTCCAATACGCTGCCGTTTCTTGGATTTGGCAAGCTGTATTTTGGCGGTAAGTTTGCGGCGGGACTGCCGGTTTGGTTGAAGATTGTTGGCGGGGTGCAGACGTTGTTCGGGTTTGTCCTGTTGTTTCTATTTGGTCTGGGGTTAAGGAACAGGTTTAGGTTGCGGTAAATAACTACCCCCGTCATTTCGTAGAAATGTCAGCGCCCGATCCGCCCCCACGGGCGGGCGCTTTTGCATGGTTTTAACTATCACTGACGTTGTGGGTTTGGGGGGTGTTGGTTTGTCATAGGATTGTTGTGACGCCCACCCTCGGATTGGGCGCTGACATTTCTGCGAACTTACCCAGCGCCGCCCACCGTTATCCCACCAATCATCAGGGTTGGTTGCCCAACGCCCACCGGCACCCATTGACCTGCTTTGCCGCAGTTGCCGATGCCGGGATCGAGCGCCATGTCGTTGCCAATCGCGCGGATTTGTTTCATCGCGGCGGGGCCGTCGCCGATCAGGGTTGCGCCTTTGACCGGAGCGCCGATTTTGCCGTTCTCAACGCGGTAGGCCTCGGTGCAGCTGAACACGAATTTCCCGTTGGTGATGTCGACCTGACCGCCGCCAAAGCCGACCGCATAGATGCCGTCCTTCAGGTCCGCGATGATGTCGGCGGGGCTCGCATCGCCGCCCAGCATGATGGTGTTGGTCATGCGCGGCATTGGGGCGTGCGCATAGCTTTGGCGGCGTCCGTTGCCGGTGGCGGGCACGCCCATGAGCCGCGCGTTTTGGCGGTCTTGCATGTAGCCCACAAGGATGCCGTCCTCGATCAGGGTGTTTTTGGCGGAAGGGGTGCCTTCGTCATCAAAGGAGATCGAGCCGCGCCGGTCGGGGATGGTGCCGTCGTCGATCACGGTGACGCCGCGCGCCGCGACCTGCTGGCCGATCAGGCCGGAAAAGGCCGAGGTGCCTTTGCGGTCGAAGTCACCTTCCAGCCCGTGCCCGACCGCCTCGTGCAGCAGGATACCGGGCCAGCCGTTGCCCAGCACAATGTCCATTTGTCCAGCGGGGGCGGGGACGGCCGATAAGTTGACCAGCGCGATGCGCAGGGCCTCGCGGGCGACTGGCTCCCAATGTTCACGGTCAATCAGCATGGTCAGGCCGGCGCGCCCGCCACCGCCAGTGCCGCCGCTTTCGCGCCGCCCGTTCTGCTCGACAATCACCGAGATGTTAACACGGGACATCGGGCGCACATCGCGGATGACGCCGCCCTCGGGGCGCAGGATTTCGATTTCCTGAATGGACGCGAGATCGG
>JAFLKA010000176.1 GCA_022712735.1 Marinosulfonomonas sp.
CCAGAATACGCCGGACGGGGCGGACATAATGTGCATGGGTATTTCGATCTCTTGCCAAGGCGCGCTCCCGTGGCCATGCGCGGATTAGCTGTCGTAATCAATTACATGGCGCAGCTGTTTTTCATACTCTAGCGCCTTGCCAGTCCCAAGCGCCACACAATTCAGGGGTTCATCAGCAATCGAGATCGCCAATCCGGTTTGTTCACGCAATGCCAGATCAAGATCGCCCAGCAACGCGCCGCCGCCGGTCAGCATCACGCCGCGATCGACGATATCAGCCGCCAGATCAGGCGGGGTTGCCTCAAGCGCTGTCATCACCGCTTCGCAAATTTGCTGCACGGGTTCGGCCAAGGCTTCGGCAATTTGGGCCTGATTGACTTCGGTTTCTTTTGGCACACCATTCAGCAGGTCGCGCCCACGAATTTGCATTGATGATCCGCGGCCGTCATCGGGCATCCGTGCGGTGCCGATGGATGTTTTGATCCGCTCGGCGGTGCTTTCGCCAACCAGCAGGTTATGCTGACGCCGCAGATAGCTGATAATGGCTTCGTCCATACGGTCGCCGCCAACACGCACCGAGCGCGCGTAAACGATGTCGCCCAGTGACAGAACCGCAACCTCGGTGGTGCCGCCACCGATATCGACAACCATGTTGCCGGTTGGATCAGTGATCGGCATGCCGGCCCCGATAGCAGCGGCAATCGGCTCGGCAATCAGGCCCGCGCGACGGGCGCCCGCCGACAGAACTGACTGGCGGATCGCGCGTTTCTCAACCGGAGTCGCGCCGTGCGGCACGCAGACGATGATCTTTGGTTTTGAAAATGTGCTGCGTCTGTGAACCTTGCGGATGAAGTATTTGATCATTTCCTCGGCGGTATCAAAATCGGCAATCACCCCTTCGCGCATCGGGCGGATCGCCTCGATGCTGCCCGGGGTGCGGCCCAGCATCAGCTTGGCGTCTTCGCCAACCGCCAGCACTTTTTTCACCCCATCCTTGACGTGATAGGCCACCACCGAGGGTTCATTCAGAACGACACCTTTGCCTTTGACATAAACCAGCGTGTTCGCTGTGCCCAAATCAATTGCCATGTCGGATGAAAACAGCCCCGATAGAATAGACATGCGTTAAGCTTCCCGCTTGAGTAACAAAATCAGGCCCGCGATTCTTACCATCAAAGGCCAAGGGTTCTTATAGGCGGGGCAGATAGGGGGGGTAAAGGGGGCTGGGCTTGATGTCAGCACCTTTTTGCCTTTCCGCGTGTAGCCGACAAGGTTTTTCAAAACCTGTAATAGCGGAAATTGTTGGAAATAACCTAGGCAACGCGTGTCGCCGGAGTAAATGCCATGTAAAATGTTCGATTATTACAATTGGTATTTACCCCGGCTAAGCGCAAAGAAACTTACCGGCTTTGGCTATTTGCCTTATGCCGGTTTGGTTTTTTGCCGACGCACCAGCAGCTTGTTCAGCGCATTGATATAGGCCTTGGCCGAGGCCACGACCGTATCGGTATCTGCCGATTGACCCATGGCGATTTTGCCGTCTTCTTCCATCCGCACTGATACGGTGGCTTGGGCATCTGTGCCCTCGGTCACTGCGTGCACTTGGTAAAGTTGCAAGCGCGCCTCATGCGGAAACAGCGCTTTGACCGCGTTGAACGCCGCATCAACAGGCCCGTCACCCTCGGCCGAAACCTCATGCTCGACCCCGTCAATCAGTAGCGTCATATCGGCAGTTTGCGGCCCCTCGGTGCCACAGACCACAGCTAAGTGTTTCAACTGGATGTGGTCATGCACCGCGTCCGACGTGCTGTCGCGCATCAAGGCCAGCAAATCATCGTCAAAGATTTCCTTCTTGCGATCCGCCAGCGCCTTGAAACGCACGAAAACGTCCTTCAACTGGTTGTCCGCCAACTCGTGCCCCAAGTCCTTCAACTTGGCCCGCAAGGCCGCACGGCCCGAATGTTTGCCCATCACCAGATTGGTTTCCGACAGGCCGACATCCTCGGGGCGCATGATTTCAAAGGTTTCGGCGTTCTTCAACATGCCGTCCTGATGGATGCCGCTTTCGTGGGCAAAAGCATTTTTGCCGACGATAGCTTTGTTATATTGCACGGGGAAACCGGACACCGTGGCGACCAAACGGCTGATGTTCATGATCTTGGTGGTGTCGATCCGGTTGCGGTACGGCATGATGTCGTTGCGCACTTTCATCGCCATCACCACCTCTTCCAAGGCGGTGTTACCGGCCCGTTCGCCCAGCCCGTTGATGGTGCATTCGATCTGGCGCGCACCTGCATCTACTGCTGCCAGTGAATTGGCCGTCGCCATGCCCAGATCGTTGTGGCAATGGGTGGCAAAGATAATGCTATCCGCCCCCGGCACCCGTTCCAGCAACATGCGGATCAGTTCGGCGCTCTCGGCGGGGGCAGTATAGCCCACCGTATCGGGGATGTTGATGGTGGTGGCACCGGCCTTGATGGCGATTTCCACCACGCGGCACAGGTAATCATCCTCGGTGCGGGTGGCGTCCATCGGCGACCACTGGACGTTGTCACACAGGTTGCGGGCGTGGGTGACTGATTCATGAATCACATCGGCCATTTCGTCCATGTCCAGATTCGGAATGGCGCGGTGCAGCGGCGAGGTGCCGATGAAGGTGTGGATGCGCGGCTGGGCGGCAAATTTCACCGCCTCCCAGCAGCGGTCAATATCGCCGATCTTGGCGCGGGCCAGCCCGCAGATCACCGAATTCACGCTGCGGGTGGCAACTTCTTTGACAGCCTCGAAATCGCCCTCGGAGGCAATCGGAAAACCCGCCTCGATCACATCAACACCCATTTCGTCCAGCAGCGATGCGATCTCCAGCTTTTCGTCATGGGTCATGGTTGCGCCCGGCGATTGCTCGCCATCGCGCAAGGTGGTGTCGAATATTATTACACGGTCTTGTTTGGTCATTTCAGTCACCTTAAATCCAGGGTTTGGCGGCAGCGGTTTCGGCATCGCCCGTATTGGGCAGGCCGGCTGGCTCTATCAACATTACTTTTGCTTCTGTTTCCGCGCGGGGCCGATGGACGACGCCTGCGGGAATAACGCAGAGCTCACCTGCACCAAGGGTGACGCTATTGCCCCCCTCAACGTCCAGTGTCACTTCGCCCTCAAGGATCAGGAAAAAATCATCGCTGTCCTCATGAACATGAAACGGGAATTCGCCGGTGAATTTAACCACCATAATGTCATTGCCATTATACTGGGCAACGATTTTGGGGTCCCAATGGGTGTCAAACATGGCGAGCTTATCGGCAAGGTTAACTTTTGTCAGGGTATGAGCCATTTGTCGGCCTTTCTACGTCTTAGCTATTTGTATGAAGCGGCGCGTCCTATCTCCTCTGAGCGGTCGCGCCATCAGGCACGCTCAGAGGCGGCTAAGCAGTAGGATCGACGAAAGCAGCAGGCCAGTGGTGCGGGCTGCGGTATCACAGGTGATATGTCCAATATTCGTCATCACCGGTGACTATATGAGCGGGAAATTGAAAAGAAAACCCCTGTAATATGAATTCCTGAAAGCGACAGAATGTTGCTAGAAACATTAAGATTATTGAATGTAATTACCTTTTTCGGTATAGCAGACGGGATGAGAATTCAGAAAACTGAGTCTAATGGGGAGTAATCTATGACACATGTAGTTGTATTGGGGGCCGGTCTAGGCGGCGCCATACAAGCTTATGAGCTGCGCGAAACGTTGGCGAAAAGCGATAAAATAACGGTTATATCGAATAAATCGTATTTTCAATTCACACCATCCAACCCGTGGGCAGGTATTGGCTGGCGTAAAAAGAAAGACCTAATTGTCGAGCTGGAACCAGTAATGACCAAGCGGGGAATCGAGTTTATTTGCGATGGCGCGAAAAAGCTGAAACCAAAGGATAACACCATCGTTCTGGATAGCGGGCGCGAGGTGACCTATGATTATCTGGTGATCGCAACCGGCCCTGATCTGGCCTTTGACGAGATCGAGGGCTTTGGCCCTGACGCGCATACGTCTTCGGTTTGTCATGTGGAGCACGCGGAAATTTCCGGCGACAACTGGGATGCGTTCTGTGACAACCCCGGCCCGATTGTGATCGGCGCAGTGCAAGGTGCGTCGTGTTTTGGCCCAGCTTACGAATACCTGCTGACCATTGAAACTGATCTGCGGCGCCGTAAAATCCGTCATAAGGTTCCGATGACGTTTGTGACGTCCGAACCCTACATCGGCCACCTTGGTCTGGGTGGTGTGGGCGATACCAAGGGTATGCTCGAATCCGCCATGCGGGATCGTGACATCAAATGGGTCACCAACTCCAAGGTCGACAAATTTGAAAAAGACAAAGTGTTTTTCACCGAGGTGAATGACGACGGTTCTGAGAAAGCCAAACACGAAGAAGAGTTCAGCTATGCGATGATGTTGCCAGCGTTCCGCGGCATCCCTGCGTTGATGGGGATCAAAGGGTTGGTAAACCCGCGTGGGTTTGTGATTGTCGATGAATTCCAGCGCAATCCGGAATTTAAAAATATCTTTGCCATCGGTGTTTGTATCGCCATCGCACCGCCAGTGATCACACCGGTGCCAACGGGTGTACCGAAAACCGGCTTTATGATTGAAAGCATGGTCACGGCCACAGCCCACAACATTCCTGATGTGATCGCGGGTAAGGAGCCCAAGGAAATGCCAACATGGAACGCCTTCTGTCTGGCCGACTTTGGCAACCGTGGCTTTGCATTTTTGGCGATGCCGCAAAACCCGCCGCGCAACAAAAACTGGACCTCCAGCGGGCGTTGGGTGCATTGGGCCAAACTGGCGTTTGAATGGTATTTCATCCGCAAAGTGAAAAAAGGCGTGTCCGAGCCTTGGTATGAAAAGCAGATCATGAAGATGCTGAAGATCACCAAGCTGCAGAAGTAGTGATCAAAGCGGGGCTCCACAGTGGGCCCCGTTTTCGTTAGAGTGCCGCTAATTCTTTCGCCAGCATATCGAACACCACCCTGATGCGTCGGCTGGTGTTCAACTCGCGGTGCGCCACCAGCCAGATCGGGAATGTGATTGGCGCAAGGTCGGGCAGCACCTGTTGTACCAATGGCTCTGCCTCGCCAATGGTGGCATCAATAATGCCGATTCCCAGACCCTGTTGCACCAAGGCCCACATCACGGTGTAGTTTTCCGAAATGATCGGAAAGTTATCCTGACTTATCTTCAGGCCAAGCGCGTTTAGCCCAGTCACCATCGCCGTGCCGCGATCAATTCCAATGAATGTTGCATGCCGCAGACCGTCAGGCGTTGTCGGGTTGCCGATGTTCTTTAAATAGTCGGGGGTCGCATATAGCCGTGCGGCGGCATCACCGATCTTTTTGGCGATCAAATCGGGTTCGGTCGGGCGGAAATGTCGGATGGCTATATCTGCCTCGCGGCGGCGCAGATCACTGGCCGTGTTTGAGGCGACGATTTCGATGGTGATGCCAGGGTGCGTGCCGCGTAGTTTGGCGATGATCGGCGGCAGCAGTTTGGCCGCATAAATGTCACTGGCGGTGATGCAGACATTGCCGTTGATAGATTGTGATTGCCCTGCGGCTGATAACGAGATTCGCCCCGCCGCATCTCCCATCGCGCGCACGTGGTCCAGCAATTCCAGCCCACTGGCGGTCAGCTCCAACCCGCGCCCAACACGCTGGAACAGCACCACGCCCAGTTCCTGTTCCAACGCATCCACCTGCCGGCCTAACGTCGGTTGCGCTAACCCTAGCGCCCGTGCCGCCGCCGATAACGAGCCTTCTTCGGCGGTTACCAAAAAGGCCCGCGCGCGGTTCCAGTCAAAATTTACAGAACGCCAATCCATGCGTATTTGCATATCAGGATGCCAAATTTAGTCAATTCCATTCATGTAATTGCATGGATATCAGGCGGCAACCCGTCCATCGCAAATCAGGAACCCAAAAATATGAAAGCTGTGACCTTTACCAAATACGGCCCCGCCGATGTGCTTGAATTTAAAGACATCGCAACGCCAACCCCCAAAGACAACGAGGTTCTGGTGCGCGTCCACGCCACCACCGTTACCCCCGTCGATTGTTCGTTTCGCGCTGGTGATCCTTGCATCGTGCGCTTGTATCTGGGGCTGCTGCACCCGAGAAAGACAGTTCTTGGCACCGAATTAGCGGGCATAGTCGAGGAAATCGGCAAGGATGTGACGCGGCTTTGCGTCGGTGATCGGGTGTTTGCCGCCCCCGCCGATGGCACTGGCGCGCACGCTGAATATATCTGCCTGCCGTCCGAGGGTGCGATTGCAACCATACCGGACAACATGACGCTAGAGCAGGCCGCAACCGTCTGTAACGGCGGGCTAACCGCGCTGCCGTTTTTGCGCGACCATGGCAAGATCAAACGCGGGGACAAAGTGCTGATCATCGGCGCGTCCGGCTCGATTGGCACCATCGCGGTGCAGCTTGCCAAACACTTTGGCGCACATGTGACGGGGGTGTGCAGCACGGCGAACATCGAGTTGGTCAAATCGCTGGGGGCGGACCTTGTGATTGACTATACGGTTGATGACTTCACCACGCGGGCCGAAACCTATGACATCGTTTTCGATACGGTCGCCAAAAGCAGTTTTGCGCAGGCCAAACGCTCGCTAAAACAGGGTGGCATTTATCTGGTCACAGCACCTTCATTTGCGACTGTATCTCGCATGTTATGGACAATGGTGTTTGGTGGAAAACGCGCGGTTATGGCGGCCACCGGATTGCGACCTGCCAAGGATCAGGCGGCGGATATAGATATACTGAAGGGGATGCACAATGCGGGCACCCTTCGAGCGATCATTGACCGGGTCTATCCGCTCAATGATATCGCCACGGCGCACAGCTATGTCGAAGCAGGGCACAAGAAGGGGAACGTGGTCATTTCTATTATTCCGGAATAGTGGTTATCCCGCAAAAGCCTCGCAGTTGTTTTCATCAAACTCGGCTTTATACCACCCCACAGCTGTCCATCCTTGAGCGTTTCCGATTAGTGAAAAGCTCCAGCCATTCCAGTCCAGGTGGCCGTGCGTGATTAAATCTCCAGCTTGGGCCACTCCGATACTGCGGGCAACTTACCCACGGGGCGGAATATAGCGGGATGTCGGTACCAAGATAACCAATGCAAATGCCGGTCCCGCCGTCTGTCGCTGGTTGGAAGTCCAGCTGTTTGCGCAAATCCATTGCCTCTAGATCCAAAGATTTCTTGGAGGTATCAACATTGCAAACATCATAAAATCCGCCCCCGGCACCCTGCTCCAGTTTGATAATTTCCGCGATTTGCGTTTCGGTCGCGCGGGACAGAACAGGTTCTTTCGTGGTGCAACTGGAATTGTCAAAGATGGCTTTGCCCAAGGGGGTTGCAAAGCAATACCCCGCCTGATCCAGCAATCGCATTGCTGGAAAACCACAGATCAGCGCAGGGGTCATCATAGTCAGCAAAGACAGGCGTTGCGGCCAATAGGCCGATCACAAATACACACTGCTTTATCATTGAAGACTTTCGTTAGTTCGAGCTGTCATCAGCAGGTTGCACTGTGGTCTCGGCATCTGGCGCAGCGGTGTCATCACCCCCCGCAGGTGCCAACGCGCCGTTTTGCCAGTTGCCCGTGGATTCTTGGCCCGTAGCCGCATAGCGCATGGTGCCTTGACCCTGACGTTTGCCAGCGGTGAACGTGCCCTCGTAAATGTCGCCGTTGACGTAGGTTGCAATGCCTTTGCCATCAAATTTACCAGCCTTCCAGCCGCCCGCATATTTAAAC
>JAFLKA010000413.1 GCA_022712735.1 Marinosulfonomonas sp.
ATTTCGTCGATATCCGCGAATTCGAGAAAAACTGATCCTACCAACTAGCATTTTGCACCCCTTTTTTCTCTCCTCCCCCTCGTGGGGAGGATAAAGGTGGGAGGCATGTTACATGTATGAGCACAGCGAATTCAGTATTAAAATTGTGAACACACCAGAGATCTCACACTCCTTTCCCCACGAGGGGGAGGGAGTAGAAACATCCCCTTCAAGGGTTACCTAGTGGTGTGTCTCACTTAAATTGACGGGTTCCAACCAAGCTTTAAGAAATTGCTCCCCGGGCTTGCCCCGGGGTCCAGAGGCAGCGGGGCCGCAACTCCTCGTTTTACTGACTCTGGGCCCCGGCTCTGCGTCTTATCGCTCCCGCTCCCTGACTTGTCCGGGGAGCGATAATTTTACAATAGGACTTTATCACAACCTGTCATCTTAAGTGAGGCAGGCCACTAGTAATATATTTTTTGAAAACGAAAGCTCAGCCCCCGCGACAATCTCCCTATTGCACCTGTTGAATTTTTAAACGATTATGCCGATCTGGAAATCAAAGAGACTGTAAAATTAGTTTGAGGTTGTAACGCTCATGTCTATTGCATTGACTCTTTTTCGCACACTCGCTCTGGTCCTCTGTTTTGGACTGCTAACCTTAATAACCCAGCCTGCCCAAGCGCTTAAAGACGGGATTTACAAACCAGGCACACTAGTGATTGCTGGCAAGCGCATGCGTTGTGGCAAGGTGAAAACGCTGGTCAGCTCAAAATATTGGAGTGCAGGTGGCTCTATTCCCGGTCTCATTGGCCTCAATCCCCGCAAGCTGAAAAAATATTCCCGGGTCGAACAATGGATGATCTACACCCATGAATGTGGCCATCAGCATCGCGGCAAAAGCGAGCGCAAGGCCGATTGCTGGGCCTCAAGAACCGGCCACCGTCAAGGATGGTTAAAACGCTCGGGATTAAAACGCATCTGCACAACCTTGCGCAATGACCCGGCAAAAGGGCGCTATCCCAGTGGCAAAACCCGCTGCCGTATTATGAAGCGCTGCTTCTAATAATTGGGTTTTTACGCTTTTTAGGCTTTTGGGTTGGATTTCCCTCGATCCTTGCTTATAGTGACCCTACGTTTCCCTTACAGATTATGCTAATTTTAAGAGCGCCTCCCTCTTTAAACCCCGGGGGCCGGAGAATTACTTATGGCCGATACCCCTCTTATGCCCAAAGCCACTGCCGTATGGCTGGTCGAAAACACCTCGCTGACCTTTGAGCAGATTGCCGATTTTTGCGGCCTGCACATGCTCGAGGTTAAAGGCATCGCCGATGATGATGTGGCACAGGGCATCAAGGGTATGGACCCGATCTCTTCCAATCAGTTGAAGCGCGAAGAAATCGAAAAGGGTCAAGAAGATCCCAAATATGATCTCAAACTGAAAAAAAGCAGCGTGATCATCCCTACCAGCAATAAAAAAATGCGCAAACGGCCCAAATATGTACCGGTTTCAAAACGCCAGGATCGCCCCAATGCCATCGTCTGGCTGGTGCGCAATCATCCTGAATTGAAAGACCCGCAGATCATTCGCCTTGTTGGCACCACCAAGCCAACGATTGAGAAAATCAAGGAGCGCACCCACACCAATATCTCCAATTTCCAGCCCGTTGATCCCGTGGCGCTTGGCCTGTGCACACAAACTGATCTCGACAATGAAGTTGAAATTGCTGCCCTGCGCATCAAAAAAGAAGGCGGTGAAATGCCCAAACCGGCTGGCACCTTGCTGCCGACATCCGCAACAACGGCACCGGCAAATGTCAACCCGTTTGATACGCCGCAAACACCCGCGCCTTCAAGCATGCGCGCTCGCCCGGATATCCCAACCGCCGATGACGCCAAGCGCGAAGCGGCTGATGTTTTTGCCAATTTCCCCAATAAAAAAGAGGAAGATGATAAAACTGAGGGTGACGACAAAGCGGAATAGCTGCCGGGATGAGAATATGAAGCTGCTTTTCTATATTCCAGGGCTGGTGGATGGCGGGGCCGAACGGGTGATCGCCAATCTCGCCAGCTGGTTTGCAGCAAACGGCCATGATGTCAGCCTGGTGGTGGAATTCGAAGCCGGACAAAACAGTCCTGATCTGTCGGGCAACGTAACCAGACTGCAGCTCTCAAACGATCACATCGCCTCGATCCGCGAGCTTTCGCGCGTCCTCACAGAGCAAAATCCCGATATTGTCATTTCTGCTATTGCCTCGGCTAATTTCAAGATTATAGCCGCCTCGGTGCTGGCCAAAGCCAGAAATCTGGCCAAAGCAAATACTGCTAAAACAACACCCGCGCTCATACTCACCTATCACGGTTTTGAAGAATACAAGACCGGCAAACTAAGCTGGCTCGGCTATAAAAACCTGCCGGTGATGAGCCGCTATGCTGCGCGAGTTGTAGCCGTCTCCGATCAATTACTGGAAAACCTGGCAAGCCAATGGAAAGCGCGGCGCAACAAGCTGGTGCGCATCTATAACCCGGTCCCTCTGCCTGCACGCCCTCCAAGCCATGATCCAGCGGCTCTGCAAGCACGCGAAAATATCGTGCTGTCGGTGGGACGCCTTGTCCCCAACAAGCGCTTTGATCTACTCATCAAGGCATTCGCACAACTCACCGACAAGTCAGCAAGTCTGATCATTCTGGGAGAAGGCAGCGAACGCCAAAGACTGACCTCGCTGATTGAAGAACTGAGCCTGTCACACCGCGTCGAGCTGCCGGGATATGTGCAAGACACCGGCGCTTACTACGCCAAAGCAAAATGCTTTGCCCTGACCTCGACAACAGAGAGTTTTGGTCTGGTGCTGGTGGAGGCGCTGGGTTTTGGTCTGCCGGTGCTGGCGACCGATTGCGGGGGCCCAAGAGAAGTGCTTGATGACGGGCGCTATGGGGCGCTGTTAGAGCTTGATCTCACACCAGATGCGCTGGCTAGTGAGATCGACAAGGTGCTTGAAAACCCCGGTGATCCCCTGCCCCGCATTGAGCGCGCCAAAAATTTTGATATGGAAACCGGCGCCAGACAATATGCGGATCTGTTTGAACAAATTCTGTGCGAGCGTGGCAATTAAATATCTCACGGCCATTCCTCGCAAGCTCGGGCCTCCGACAAGGGCGGCCTACTCGGCCGTCGCCCGGTCGGGCTCTGATGAGAGCAGTGTTGAAACTTTTTTGTTTACCAAAGCGGAAATTTGAGCGGCACCTCTAAAGACCGCCAAGAGGGGATCCTCGATAAATATGCGGTTCGAATGCTTTGCCCCGAAAAAACTATTGGGGCCGCATATTTTCAAGGATGACGAGTAGTGAGGACCTCTACTCCTCGTCATCCCGGAAATTATGCGGCCCCAATAGTTTTGTTGTTTACGTGCCTTGACCCGCAAAATTGTCCAGGACCCATCTTTAGCGGTCCATCACCTTGCCGCTCGATCAATCGCGCCCCAATAACGGTCGCCACAATGGGGTTACTGTATCCGCTCAACTGAGCCGCTATTGCATCGCTTGCAAACGGGCAGCCGCTTCTTGATCGCCCATGCCGGAAGCTGCGCCATAAAGGCGTTTGGCCCGTACCAGATCGCTATTCTTG
>JAFLKA010000363.1 GCA_022712735.1 Marinosulfonomonas sp.
AAGGTTCAGGTCGTGGCTGATGAAAATCAGCCCCATGCCGCGTTCGCGCACCAGCCTATCAATGATCGACAGCACTTGCGTTTGCACGGAAACGTCCAGCGCCGAGGTCGGCTCGTCGGCGATCAGGATTTTGGGTTCCGTCACCAGCATCATCGCAATCATAATGCGCTGACCCATGCCGCCGGACATTTCGTGCGGATAGGATTTCATCACCCGCTCAGGGTCGCGGATCGACACGGCCTCGAGCATTTCAATCGCCTTGGCACGGGCGGCTTTTTTGCTGGCACCCGTATGAAAGCGGTAGATTTCCATGATCTGGGCGGCGATGGTCATCACGGGGTTTAGCGAGAATTTCGGGTCTTGCATGACCATCGATATTTCCTGCCCGCGCACCCCCTGCATCTGCTTTTCCGTCATGGTCAGTAGATCACGACCATGCAGTTCCATCTTGTCGGCCTCAACCCGTCCGGGCTTGCGGATCAGCCGCAGAATGGCGCGCCCCGTCAGGGATTTGCCAGAGCCGCTTTCCCCAACAATGCCGAGGCGTTCTTGGCCCAGCGTGAACGACACACCGCGCACCGCTTCAAATTCGCCTTGGCGGGTCGGGAAGGTGACGCGCAGGTTTTCAATGTCCAGAAGTGTGGTCATGATTTGCCGCTTTCCTTGGGGTCCATCACATCGCGCAGGCCATCGCCGAGCAGGTTAAAGCCCAGCGAAACCGTGAAAATCGCCAGACCCGGAATGGTGGCAACCCACCAGTGATCCAGAATAAACCGGCGACCCTCGGAAATCATCGCGCCCCATTCAGGGCTTGGCGGTTGGGCGCCAAGGCCAAGGAAGCCAAGGCCAGCAGCGGCCAGAATAACGCCCGCCATGTCCAGCGTCACCCGCACGATCAAGGACGAAATACACAGCGGCCAGATGTGTTTGGTGATGATCCGCATCGCACCAGCCCCCTGCAATTTCACCGCCGCGATATAGTCGGAGTTGCGGATGGTCAGGGTTTCGGCCCGCGCGATCCGCGCGTAGGGCGGCCATGCGGTCAGCGAGATCGCCAGCACCGCGTTTTCAATGCCAGCGCCCAGCGCAGCCACAAAGGCCAGCGCCAGAACAAGGCGTGGGAAGGCGAGGAAAATATCGGTGATCCGCATCAGGATCGCATCGACAATGCCGCCGGTATAGCCCGCGATGGTGCCGACCAGCAGGCCGACGATCGGCGCAATCAGCGCCACCATCGCCACTATATAGAGCGTGATACGCGAGCCATAGATCACCCGGCTGAGCAGGTCACGCCCTAAGCTGTCGGTGCCAAGGATATGGCCCTCTGACCCCATCGGTTGTAAGCGACCGGCCAGATCCTGCACGAACGGGTCATGCGGGGCCAGCAGCGACGCGAAGACCGCCATTGCCACCAGACCCACCAGAATGCCCAGCCCAACCATCGCCATCGTATTGCCCTTTAACGTTAACCAGCCGGTATAGAGCGCGGCGTATCGGGCGTGGCGGCGCGAGGTTGGCGTATCGGTCAGCAGCCATTCACGCAGGGTTTGTTTTTGCATTTCAGTGTCCATCATTTCGCCCTCGGATCAAAGACGCGGTACAGCAGGTCCGAGAATATATTCAGCAGCACAAAGATTAGCCCAACCACAATGGTGCCGCCCAGAACCGCATTCATGTCGGCAGACAGCAGGGCGGTGGTGATGTAGGAGCCGATGCCGGGCCACGAGAAGATGATCTCGGTCAGCACGGAGCCTTCCAGCAGGTTGGCGTAGCTGAGTGCGATTACCGTGACCAGTTGCACGAGGATATTTTTAAAGGCATGGCCCCAGATCACCGTGCGTTCCGGCAGGCCTTTAACCCGCGCGGTGGTGATATATTCAGCGCTCATTTGTTCCAGCATGAACGAGCGCGTCATCCGGCTGATGTAGGCCAGCGAATAATAACCAAGGATGGTGGCAGGCAGGATGATATGGCTCATCGCGTTCCAGAACACATCCCAGTTGCCGTCTATAATTGAATCCAGCAGGATCATGCCAGTGACGGATGGCACAATATCCGCATAGAAAATATCGACGCGGCCCGGACCGCCGACCCAGCCAAGGATGCCGTAAAACACCAGAAGACCCATCAGACCCAGCCAGAAAATTGGCATAGAATAACCGACCAGCGCCACAACGCGGGCGATCTGATCGAACCATGATCCTTTGTTGACCGCCGCCAAGACGCCCAGCGGTACGCCCAAAGTGACACCCATAATGGTGCCCAATGTGGCCAGTTCCAGCGTGGCGGGGAAGACGCGAATGAGGTCTTGGGCAACGGGGCGGGCGGTGAGCAGCGAGGTGCCAAAGTCACCGTGCAGAACGTCCCAGATATAGATAAAGAATTGAACGATGATCGGCTTGTCCAAGCCCAGCGCCGCGTAGGCGTCGTCATAGGTGGATTTGCTCGCCTGCTCGCCAACGATCGACAGCACCGGATCAATCGGCATCACACGACCGATGATAAAGGTGACAAACGCCAGACCCAGCATCGTGATGATGATCGAGCCAATGGTTTTGAACGTCAGGATCAGGGCGGGCGAGGAAAGGGGCGACCAGCGCCGCCCCCGTCCGTTATTATCAGCTATCGCCATTTACTTGGTTACCGGCCAGTAAGACACAGCCGTAATCGCGCCACCAAGGTTCAGGTTGGCAACACTGTCACCACGGCCTGTTTGCTCGATCTTTTGGTAAAGAACGGCAAACGGCGAGATTTCGCGGAATTCGGCCTGAATATCGGCATACATTTTCGCACGAA
>JAFLKA010000323.1 GCA_022712735.1 Marinosulfonomonas sp.
AATCAGGCCGAAAAACGGACCGGTTTCATCACGCACCGAAATCAGCACCCCCCATGTCGGCGTGCCGCTGATATATCCGCGCGTGCCATCAATCGGGTCCAGCACCCAAGTCAGGCCGCTGCTCCCCTCGCTATACCCGAACTCCTCGCCCAAAATCGCATCCTGCGGGCGCATCTTGGCCAGCACATCGCGCATCGCAACTTCGGCAGCGCGGTCTGCGACTGTTACGGGGTCAAACGCATCTTGTTTTTTATTATCGGCGATCAGCCCAGCTTTGCGAAAATGACGCAGTGTTTCCACCTGCGCCACATCGGCCAAAACCTGCGCGGTTTGCTTCAGGCTGTTTTGCTCGTTGATTGATAATTCCGCCATCCGCCCCGCCTTTGACTGCACTCAGTCACTGTTGCGGCATCACGCGATTGGCGTCAAGCGCGGCTAGGCAACATCGCTAAGCACACGCGCCAGATCAAACAGACGGCGGCGTTGGTTTTCCGGCATCGCATAGTAAGAGCGAACCAGCTCAAGCGCCTCTTTGTCGGCCATAATATCCACAGGGATATGGCCGTTCACAGGCGCGTCCCCTGCCTTATCGTTCAAGCCATCAAAGAAAAAGCTGACGGTAACTCCTAATACATCTGAAATATCCCACAACCGTGAGGCGCTAACGCGATTCATTCCGGTTTCATATTTCTGGATTTGCTGGAATTTAATTCCGACCTTTTCGGCCAATTGTTGCTGGGTCATACCAACCAGCCAGCGCCGGTGGCGAATGCGTTTTCCAACATGGACATCAACAGGGTGTTTCATTTCATATTCCTAATTTCAATTCCAACTTACTATAATAAAAGAATTAATCCTCCAACCTGTCCATATATCCAAGCTTTTTGGGCAATCGGGTGCGTAAGTGGCATATTCGTTAACAAAACCTTAAAACCCTTCATCCGATTGGCTGACCCTATTGTCTGCACAAAGAATCGGCAACAACCTTGGCGTGTTTGCCGTGGTTGGACAACATATTCCAAATACCCCCGCTATATCTGCTTCGCAATCTCTTTACCCGCATGCGCAATACCTATACTTCGTGCCCCAACATACGCAGCAACATCTTAACATGTTATGGAGCCACACCATGCGCGCCTTTCAATTGCACAGTATCGGGGATGCGCCACGTCTTACATCCTGCGAGGTGCCCACCCCGAAATCGGGCGAAATCCGGCTGAAAATCGAGGCCTGCGGGCTGAATTTTGGTGATTTGCTGATGATCAACGGCTCCTATCAGGAACGTCCCGATCTGCCCTTCACCTTGGGGATGGAGCCTGCGGGGATTGTTGATGCGCTGGGGCCGGAGGTGACCGGCTTGAAAGTCGGCGACAGGGTGGCTGTCTATCACGGGCACAGCGGGCTGGCCGAATTCGGCTGTTTTCCCGCGGCGCATTGCAATCTGTTGCCGGACAATATGCCGACCACCGTTGGTGCCGGATTTCTGGTGGCTTACGGCACCTCGCATCTGGCGCTGGCGCATCGCGCACGGCTGAAGGCGGGCGAAACATTGCTGGTGTTAGGTGCGGCGGGTGGCATCGGGCTGACGGCGGTTGAAATCGGCAAACGCATGGGGGCGACGGTGATTGCCTGTGCGCGGGGGGCGGACAAACTGGCGGTTTGCGCAGGGGCTGGGGCGGATCATCTGATCGACAGTGACGCGCAGGATTTGCGCGAGGTGGTCAAATCACTGGGCGGCGCGGATGTGGTCTATGATCCGGTCGGCGGTGATCTGTTCAAGGCGGCCATGCGGGCCTGCAACCCCGAGGCGCGGATCATCCCGCTGGGATTTGCCAGCGGCGAGGTGCCGCAAATTCCGGCCAATATCCTGCTGGTGAAAAATATCGAGGTGATCGGGTTTTACTGGGGCGGCTATCTGAAGTTCGCGCCGGATGTGCTGCACAACAGTCTGGACACCTTGCTAGGCTGGTTTGCGGCGGGCGAGTTGCACCCGCACATCAGCCACACCCTGCCGCTGGAACGGGCGGGCGAGGCGCTGGAACTGCTGCGGAGCCGCAAGTCTACGGGCAAGGTGGTGGTGACGGTTTAGGGTATGGGGGCCACCCCTTCAATTATCTGTTTCCCCTTAATCATTCACTGAAACGAAGTTTAGAAATGCTTTTCCCCTCTCAGTTACAATCCGATCCGGATTTTGCAAATAAACTATAAAAGCGAAACCCTCACTACCACGACACAAACTGTCTCGATGCAGATCAGTGAATAATTCTCGAGCAGTGTTTTCGTCTATGTCCGGCAGCATGTAGGCGGCCAGATTTTCAACCTTTGTATTTTCCCCAGGCCATATATCTGTTTCCGAAATGGATATCTGGCTCGGTTCCGATGCGCGAAGGCCATTAAATGCATCATGTATGGATTGAGGATCATTCAATTTCCCCAATAGCCAAATGTGTTCAGGTGTATATTTATCAACAATCCACAAAAACGTATTTCGAACAAATTCCTCAAGCACAACTCCCGAACCAGTCCTATAAATAACTGATTGAAGCATTTGTATTTTCTCTCGCCTAGACGTCACCATGGCTATTCGGGTCGTGAACATTACGGCATCCAAGAACGCTTCATTTTCAGCAAGACTTTCAGGGGTTATGCCATCTACCGTCTCAACAAGCTGGTTGATGGTTTTCGTGATCTCCTCTTGCCACCTTGCAAGTCGTTTTTGAGCTGGGGTTGAAACAGTTTGGTCTATTAGTTCATTGCCAGCGGCTCCAATGAATGGGATAGCACCCACCATTGCTTTGGTAACTGCGATGGTGTGATCGCCTGCAGAAGGCTTACTCCTAGGTGGTTGTAAATGTTTTCTCATTTGGTTGGGCCTCCAAAAAGGATCAATGTTGGCATAAACCTAATGGGCAGCCATCTCGTGCATTAATTCAATTTAATAACTATCCCGACAACTATTAAGTGCAAAGCTGAGTTTTGAACAATTGGTCTGCGTCCCCCCCCCCTCACAAATTCGCATACGCCTGCCGCACAAACTCCGCCATGTCCTCAACCACCTGCCCCGTGGCCAGATGCGACACATAGAGGTTGATCTGTTTGGTGGTCAGGTCGGGCAGCGCGCCGTTGTGGTGGATCGCTTCAACATAGGGCGGCTCCATGCCCTCAAGCACCGTATGCACGGCCAAATCCGCGCTGACGGAGGCCTCGATGGTGCGGGTGGAGTCGGATTCGACCACTACGTCCCAAGGGATGCCCGCCTCGTCCAGTTTCTTTTGCACAC
>JAFLKA010000493.1 GCA_022712735.1 Marinosulfonomonas sp.
GATGAGCCGACATCGAGGTGCCAAACACCGCCGTCGATATGAACTCTTGGGCGGTATCAGCCTGTTATCCCCGGAGTACCTTTTATCCGTTGAGCGATGGCCCTTCCATACAGAACCACCGGATCACTATGACCTACTTTCGTACCTGCTCGACGTGTCTGTCTCGCAGTCAAGCACCCTTATGCCATTGCACTAAACTCCCGATTTCCGACCGGGATTAGGGTACCTTCGTGCTCCTCCGTTACTCTTTGGGAGGAGACCGCCCCAGTCAAACTACCCACCACACAATGTCCTCGCCCCAGATAATGGGGCTGAGTTAGAACTCAAAAACTACCAGGCTGGTATTTCAAGTTTGGCTCCATGCGAACTAGCGTCCACACTTCAAAGCCTCCCAGCTATCCTACACAGGCAGGTTCTAAGTCCACTGTGAAGCTATAGTAAAGGTTCACGGGGTCTTTCCGTCTAGCCGCGGGTATACGGCATCTTCACCGCAATTTCAATTTCACTGAGTCTCAGCTGGAGACAGTATGGCCGTCGTTACGCCATTCGTGCAGGTCGGAACTTACCCGACAAGGAATTTCGCTACCTTAGGACCGTTATAGTTACGGCCGCCGTTTACTGGGGCTTCGATCATGAGCTTCTCCCGAGGGATAACCCAATCAATTAACCTTCCAGCACCGGGCAGGCGTCACACCGTATACGTCCACTTTCGTGTTTGCACAGTGCTGTGTTTTTAATAAACAGTCGCAGCCATCTGGTTTCTTAGACCGAGCCTAGCTTAGGGAGTAAATCCCATCACCGAGCTCGGCGTACCTTCTCCCGAAGTTACGGTACCATTTTGCCTAGTTCCTTCAGCTGAGTTCCCTCAAGCGCCTTGGTATTCTCTACCTTCCCACCTGTGTCGGTTTGGGGTACGATCTCATATTATTTATGCTTAGAAGTTTTTCCTGGAAGCAGGGCATCAACAACTTCCGAACCTTAGTTCGTCGTCATCAGCTCTCAGTATTAAAAGCCCGGATTTACCTAAGCTCTCTACCTACAGCCTTAAACCAGGACAACCATCGCCTGGCTTGTATAGCCTTCTCCGTCACTCCATCGCAATAATATCAGGTACAGGAATATTAACCTGTTTCCCATCGACTACGCATTTCTGCCTCGCCTTAGGGGTCGACTCACCCTGCTCTGATTAGCATAGAACAGGAAACCTTGGGTTTTCGGCGGGGGAGTTTTTCACTCCCCTTATCGTTACTCATGTCAGCATTCGCACTTGTGATACCTCCAGCAAACTTCTCAGTTTACCTTCAACGGCTTACACAACGCTCCTCTACCACGCAGTAGATATAAATATCATCTGCGTCCGCAGCTTCGGTGTATGGTTTTAGCCCCGTTACATCTTCCGCGCAGGCCGACTCGACTAGTGAGCTATTACGCTTTCTTTAAAGGGTGGCTGCTTCTAAGCCAACCTCCTAGCTGTCTAGGCCTTCCCACATCGTTTCCCACTTAACCATAACTTGGGGACCTTAGCTGGCGGTCTGGGTTGTTTCCCTTTCCACGACGGACGTTAGCACCCGCCGTGTGTCTCCCATGATTGCACTCACTGGTATTCGGAGTTTGCATCGGGTTGGTAAGTCGGGATGACCCCCTAGCCGAAACAGTGCTCTACCCCCAGTGGTGATACATGAGGCACTACCTAAATAGTTTTCGAGGAGAACCAGCTATCTCCGGGCTTGATTAGCCTTTCACTCCGAGCCACAGCTCATCCCCGCATTTTTCAACATACGTGGGTTCGGTCCTCCAGTTGGTGTTACCCAACCTTCAACCTGGCCATGGCTAGATCGCCCGGTTTCGGGTCTACTGCCTGAGACTAAATCGCCCTATTAAGACTCGCTTTCGCTACGGCTCCCCTAAACGGTTAGCCTTGCCACAGACAAGTAAGTCGCTGACCCATTATACAAAAGGTACGCAGTCACTAGACTAAATCTAGCTCCCACTGCTTGTATGCACACGGTTTCAGGTTCTATTTCACTCCCCTCACAGGGGTTCTTTTCGCCTTTCCCTCACGGTACTGGTTCACTATCGGTCGGTAGAGAGTATTTAGCCTTGGAGGATGGTCCCCCCATGTTCAATCAGGATATCACGTGTCCCGACCTACTCAGATTCATTTAAAACGCATTTTCGTGTACGGGGCTATCACCCTCTATTGCCAGACTTTCCAGACTGTTCCACTAACACGTAATAAACTTTTGGGCTAGCCCCCTTTCGCTCGCCGCTACTCAGGGGATCTCGGTTGATTTCTATTCCTCCGGGTACTTAGATGTTTCAGTTCTCCGGGTTCGCTTCATACAGCTATGTATTCACTGTATGATAATCTTCTTATAAAGACTGGGTTCCCCCATTCGGAAATCTCGGGCTATAACGCTTGTTTGTCAGCTTACCCGAGCTTATCGCAGACTTCCACGTCCTTCATCGCCTTCTACCGCCTAGGCATCCACCGTATGCACTTAGTCACTTGACCATATAACCCCAAAAAGTCTTTTCTGGTCTTTTTCATCCTCAGACTGTGTTGCACTTGTCACTCGGATTGTCACATACAGACGTATGTTCCTCTCCTCGCTCCGGCGTGCGCCTTGCTGAGAATGAAAAATCCTGCGAAAAGCAATTGACTCTTTCTTATATCCTTCGTGGACTAACACGAAACTGCGAACATAATACTCAAACAATAAAACCAATAAATTGGCGCTTTTAAGATTAGTTTTGTATAGATTAACTTTGCTTATACTGAATAATTCATCAATAACGATTGATAAATACCTTTGCTATTTGCTTGTTTGTTACTCGTTTGTTACCTAAATTGTTAAAGAACGTCTGATGTAAATATCAGAGATAAACCTGAGGCTTATCTCTAACATCTAATGAAAGACTTAAAATGAAGAGAAGATGTTTCGCTTGCGAAACGAATAAAAAAAGTAAAATCTCGATTTTGAGTTGGTTGGATTTTTGTAGCGGCGAAGTTTACGCCAGTAAATGAGCTTCTACGAAAATTCAAGCAGCACAAAATTGGTGGGTCTGGGTGGATTTGAACCACCGACCTCACCCTTATCAGGGGTGCGCTCTAACCAACTGAGCTACAGACCCAATTGATTGTTAGTCTTTTTTGCGCTACTCAGCGTTGCACTTGTCGCTCGCTCGGTTACGTACTGACGTACGCGCCCTCACTCTCTCCAACGTGCACCTTGATTAGCACAAAAAATCCTGCGCAATCTGAAAATACCAATCATTGGCTCCAATTCGCGCAAGGTCTACCAATAATTGGTGGAGCTATGCGGGATCGAACCGCAGACCCCCTGCGTGCAAGGCAGGTGCTCTCCCAGCTGAGCTATAACCCCAAAGGTTCTTACTTTTTCTTATGAAAAACAATCTGTGTGAGCACTCAAAAATTTCGCACTTCGTATTTAAGGAGGTGATCCAGCCCCAGGTTCCCCTAGGGCTACCTTGTTACGACTTCACCCCAGTCATGAACCACACCGTGGTGACCGTTCTCCCGAAGGTTAAACTAGCCACTTCTGGTGCAATCCACTCCCATGGTGTGACGGGCGGTGTGTACAAGGCCCGGGAACGTATTCACCGCGGCATTCTGATCCGCGATTACTAGCGATTCCGACTTCACGGAGTCGAGTTGCAGACTCCGATCCGGACTACGAACAGCTTTCTGGGGTTCGCTCACTCTCGCGAGTTTGCAGCCCTCTGTACTGCCCATTGTAGCACGTGTGTAGCCCAGGTCGTAAGGGCCATGATGACTTGACGTCGTCCCCACCTTCCTCCGGTTTGTCACCGGCAGTCTCCTTAGAGTCCCCAACTAAATGATGGCAACTAAGGATAAGGGTTGCGCTCGTTACGGGACTTAACCCAACATCTCACGACACGAGCTGACGACAGCCATGCAGCACCTGTCTCAGAATTCCCGAAGGCACTCCTCTATCTCTAAAGGATTCTCTGGATGTCAAGACCTGGTAAGGTTCTTCGCGTTGCATCGAATTAAACCACATGCTCCACCGCTTGTGCGGGCCCCCGTCAATTCATTTGAGTTTTAGCCTTGCGGCCGTACTCCCCAGGCGGTCAACTTATCGCGTTAGCTTCGTCACTAATCTTATTTATAAGACCAACAACTAG
>JAFLKA010000123.1 GCA_022712735.1 Marinosulfonomonas sp.
CCGCGTCCTGAAAGGTTTCCAGTTTTGTCGACGAGACACGCCCGTTTTCGGTGACATCACCACGCAGTTTATCGGTGGCCTGTTGCAGCAAGGTGTCGACCGCGCCAACGGCGGGTTTGGTCAGGGTCAGGATGTCGGAAACGGGCATGGTTACTGTCCTTGTATTTGTCAGGATCGGCATAGGCGCCATGGGGTGGCCGCGCAACAAAAATACGCGTGACGTGTGGGTTTTGAACAAATATGGCGCGATAGATTTTGTCGTGCACTATCGGGGCAAAGCGACTATAGGCAAAAAGAGCGTGAAAGGAAGACAGTTTGGGCGAGATTGAAGCGATATTCGGGCTAAGTCCGACATATTTTGTGGTGGCGTTTGGCGTGACCCTTGTGGCCGGATTTGTGAAGGGTGCGGTGGGGTTTGCGATGCCGATGATCATGATCTCGGTTCTGGGGTCATTCCTGCCGCTAGAGGTGGCGCTGGCGGCGCTGATCGGGCCGACGTTGGCCACAAATATCTGGCAAGCGATGCGCCAAGGGGTGGGCAACGCTGTGCAATCGGTGCTGAAGTTCAAGCGGTTCCTGCTGATCGGGCTGGTGTTTCTGGTGATCAGTGCGCAGTTGGTTCGCGTGTTGCCGACCGAGGTGCTGTTTTTGCTGATCGGTGCGCCGGTGGTGTTGTTTGCAACGGCGCAGTTGTTCGGCTGGCAACCGCGTTTTACTGGCGGATTGGCCGAAGGAATTCTGGCGGCTATTGCCGGATTTTGCGGTGGATTGTCCGGTGTGTGGGGGCCGCCGACGGTGGCGTATCTAACGGCAATTGACACGCCCAAGGCCGAACATGTGCGGGTGCAAGGAGTGATTTACGGGCTGGGGGCTGTGGCATTACTGGCGGCGCATATCCAGTCAGGCGTGGTGCGCAACGAAACCGTGCCGCTGTCGCTGGCGATGTTGTTGCCTGCGGGGTTGGGTATGATCGTTGGACTGCGACTGCACGACAGGATGGACCAGCAACGGTTCCGTTATGTTACGCTGATTGTGTTGGTGGTGGCGGGGCTGAACTTAATCCGGCGCGGGGGGATGTGAGGGTGCGTTGCTGGCCCTAGTCAAACGTGCCTGTTACACGGCCAAGCAACATGAATGCGCGGGCGGTGCGGGTGTCGGATAATGCAACGATTTCCTGATCCGATGCGCCCGCCTCGAATTCGACAAAAGTTTTGTCAAACTGGCGCAGGAAATGGTGCACGGCATCGCGGAAAATCGGGTCCTGTTTCATACGACCAGACGTTAAGGCAAGGCTGGAGCGGTCCCGAACGCCACCTAATGCAGCGATGCTACGGCCACGGTCGCCTTGGGCAAATTTGCGCCAGATTTCAGGGCGGGAACGGTCAGGTTGCAGGTCATCCATATAGATGCCTTCCTGACTGAGCAGGGTCAAAACATCCTGTGCCGCCTGAATTAAACGGGCCACGCTTCTGTCCTGAAGGGCGCGGCGCAGGGCGGCGAAACCTTCGCGGTCATCGGCAGTTTCGGGAAAATTGAGGGCGCGGATAAAATCGCTGATTGAAACAGGCGGCGCGATGTCTTCGGCGGTGGTGCCAAGGGCAAGGCTGGTTTGCTCGTCCATCTTATCCGGCTCACTCGCGGAGATCGCCGGTTTGGTGACCAGTGATTTAGCGCCTATGCGCTCGCGGGTCGAGGTGAATGTGGCAATGGCGGATTCGGTTTGCTTTTGGGCTGCGGCGATTTCATCCAGCTTTTTCTCGACCGATGGCCTTACCCCCATGTTGCCGGACTGGGCCTGGGTGACGTAGGTGTGGCGCATGGCGTCGATTGCGGACTGCAGACGTTCGGATTCTGTGCGCATGATCCGCGCTGAACGTGCCGCCGCCGCACCAACCCAGATCACGGCGATGGGCAGGAAAATCGCAAGCAGCTTCATCACAAAGATGATTGGATCGAGTTGAAGCGTACCGTCGCCTTTTGGCGCAAAGGTAAAGAACATGATCACGCCAAAGACCCACAACAGACTAAGCACCAGCGCGATGATTTCAGCCGCAGTAATCCCGCCGCTGCCTTTGCGGCTGTAAATTCCAAGATCAATCGGTTTATCTGCTTTGTTGTCGCTCATCCGTCCAGACCGGTTTATCTGTCTTTATTTGTAAGTGATGTTCAGTATTTCATAGGCTTTTTCACCACCCGGGGTTTTCACCTCGACGCTGTCGCCTTCTTCTTTGCCAATCAGGGCGCGGGCCAGTGGCGAGCGTAGATTGAGCAAACCACGCTCAAGGTTTGCTTCCGGCTCGCCGACGATCTGATAGGTTTTTTCCGCGTCTGTGTCCTCGTCCACCAAATGGACTGTGGCGCCAAATTTGATGGTGCCCGATAATGTAGAGGGGTCGATCACATCGGCCAGTGACAGGATCGCTTCCAGCTCCTTCACTCGCCCCTCGATAAAGCTCTGTTTTTCGCGGGCGGCGTGGTATTCGGCGTTTTCCGAAAGGTCACCATGCGCGCGCGCCTCGGCAATCGCGCGGATCACGGTGGGGCGTTCCTCGGACTTGAGGATTTTCAATTCTTTTTCAAGCGCGGTATGCCCCGCGCGGGTCAGTAGTATCTTTTCCATATCGGCCCTGATTATTGCAGTGGGTTAGGCAACACCTATCTGTTAATTCAATCCAGACGGCGAAAGTCAATAGATGTGGGGCACGTATGGGGGGATTGCGCCTAAAAAACTATGGGCTGGCCCAGATAACCCGAAAATGGGGTATCATGGCGAATAATGTAGCTAAGATATAATCTGTCGTCGGGTCGTGATTGACCCGTGGGTCATGTCTCGGGTAGCTGTTTCATGTAAGAATTTAGGCACAGGTATGGCAAAGCCGTCCTGTTTACGGAGCAAGAGCAAATGGCCGAGATTGAACGCGAAGCGATGGACTATGATGTGGTGATTGTGGGCGCGGGGCCTGCGGGCCTTTCGGCGGCGATCAGGCTGAAACAGCTGGATGCGGATATTCAGGTTGTTGTGCTGGAAAAAGGCTCCGAAGTGGGCGCGCATATTCTGTCAGGCGCGGTGCTGGACCCGTCTGGTCTGGACGCATTGCTGCCGGACTGGAAAGACATGGGCGCGCCGATCAACGTGCCGGTGAAGCGCGACAATTTCTATATGCTGGGTGAGGCGGGTAAAATCCGCATTCCCACCACGCCGATGCCGCCCCTGATGAGCAACCACGGCTGTTACATCGTTTCAATGGCCAATGTGTGCCGCTGGATGGCCGAGCAGGCCGAGGCGCTGGGCGTCGAGATTTTCCCCGGCATGGCGTGTTCCGAGCTGACCTATGGTGACAACGGTCAAGTGACCGGCGTGGTTGCGGGCGAGTTTGGCAAAAACGCCGATGGTACCCCGTCGGACGCCTACGAGCCTGGCATGGTGCTGAACGGCAAATATGTGTTCCTGTCCGAGGGGGTGCGCGGCAGCCTGTCAAAAGAGGTCATCGCTAAATACGATCTGGGTGCGAACGCGGATGTGGCCAAGTTCGGACTGGGGATGAAGGAAATCTGGGAGATTGACCCCGACAAGCACCGCGAGGGCACTGTGACCCACACGATGGGCTGGCCGCTGGGCAAGAATGCTGGTGGTGGGTCATTCATCTATCACATTGATAAAAATCAAGTTTATATCGGTTTTGTGGTGCATCTGAACTACAAAAACCCTTATCTGTCGCCCTATAACGAATTCCAACGCTTCAAACATCACCCGATGGTGGCCGAGCTGCTAAAAGGCGGCAAACGCGTGGCTTATGGTGCGCGGGCGATCACCGAGGGCGGTTGGCAGTCTTTGCCAAAGGTGGCGTTTCCGGGCGGCGCATTGCTGGGCTGTTCTGCCGGTTTGGTGAATGTACCACGGATCAAGGGCAACCATAACGCGATGCTGTCGGGCAAAGCGGCGGCCGAGGCGGCGATTGCCGCGATCAAGGAGGGGCGTTCGGGCGACGAGTTGACGGCTTATGAGGCCGATCTGAAATCCGGCCCTGTGGCCAAAGACCTGAAACGGGTGCGCAATGTGAAACCGATCTGGTCCAAGCTGGGGATGATGCCATCCCTGCTGCTGGGCGGGTTTGACAAGTGGGTGGCTAATATCACCGGCTGGAACCCGCTGGGCACATGGAAGCACGGCAAATCGGATGCGCTCGCGACGGGTGAGGCGGCTAAATTTAAGCCGATCAATTATCCCAAAGCCGACGGCA
>JAFLKA010000490.1 GCA_022712735.1 Marinosulfonomonas sp.
GCGTTTTTTGCCGGTGGTATGGTGCCGAACAAGGTCTGAGGCAGCGGCCTATCTGCGATTACTGAAAATCTGCATAAGGCGTGCGTGCCGTAGGAACGGCTTGGCTTTTTCACGGGTGTCGTCCGCAGCGCAGGCCGCAAAAACGCGCCGCAGCATGACAAGCGCGATGGCTGCAAACACCACCCCGCCAACGGCTTGCCCGATCAACACGCCCTTTGGGCCAAACCACATGCCACCCAGAATGACAAAAGGGATTGTGCCCAAGGTGTGCCTGCCCCAGTTGATCCATGTGGAAAGGAACGGTCGCCCTAGGTTATTGAAGGCTGCATTCGAGACAAAGATCACACCGTTAAAGAACCATGCAAGGGCCAGTGGACCACAGAACAGAATGATGATCTCGGCGGTGATGCCATCGGCCTTGAACAAGGTTAAAACGGGGCCGCGCATAATGAACAGGATCGCGCTGGTTGTGGCGATCACAAGGGCTGTGAAGATCAAACCGTCGCGCACGGATTGTTGCACGCGGTCTATTCGGCCCGCGCCATAATTCTGGCCAATGATCGGGCCGATTGCGCCGGACAGGGCAAAGATCACCCCGAAAGCCACGGGGATTAATCGTCCGACAATCGCCATACCCGCAACAGCGCTTTCGCCATATTCGGCCATTGAGCGGGTGACATATGCTTGCCCGACCGGAGTGGCCAGCTGGGTCAGGATGGCTGGAAAGGCGATGGTTAGGACCGCGGGGAAATCGAGCCGGAACTCGGCAGCTGTCGGTTTTTTCAAGCCACCATAGTGACGGTATATCGGGATCAGGGCGGTGATGGCGATTGATATGCGGGCGATGACGCTGGCGATGGCAGCCCCTGTTAGTTCCAGATCGAGGCCAAAGATCAGGATCGGATCGAGCACGGCGTTGACCACACCGCCAACCAGCGTTGCAATCATCGCCATGCGTGCGGCCCCGTGGGCGCGTAAAATCGCCCCGCCGACCATAGCGACCAGTAGGAACGGCAGGCTGGGAATGATGATTTTTAGGTAATGGACAGCCAGCGCCAGCGTGTCGCCCTTGGCCCCCATCAGGCGGGCCAGAGTTTCAATGTTGAGCCAGACGATGGCGGCAAAGATTGCCCCGAAGATCACGCCGTACAGCATCGAGGTCGCGGCCTGCCGGCTGGCCTTTTCAACATCGCCGTTGCCCAGTGCTCGCGACACAAGGGCACCCGCAGCAATCGCCATGCCAATCCCGAAGGACGAGGTGAAAAACAGGATCGCGCCAGCGTATCCAACGGCGGCGGCCAGCTCGGCCTTGCCCAGCATCGAGATGAAAATCATATCGACCAGATCGACGGCAAAGATTGCCATCAACCCGATAGAGGCCGTCAGCGACATCACTGTGATGTGCCGAAACAGATTCCCCGTGGTGAATTTTGCCGGATCGTTTGCCATATGTTTCCCTGTGCGCTGGGGGAACTATGTGGTTTTGTCTATGGAATTACCAGTGCGGGGTATTAGCGATAGGCGCACACGATGCCCTCTAAAGATCGCCAACCGCCTCGCGCCAATGCTTGCGGCACAGCGAAACATAGCTCTCGTTACCGCCTATTTGCACTTGATCGCCATCAAGCAGCACCTTGCCGTCGCCATCCTGACGTACCACCATCGTGGCCTTCTTGCCGCAATGACAAATCGTGCGGGCCTCGCGCATTTCATCGGCCAGCGCCAGCAATGCGGCGGACCCCGGAAACAGTTCACCCTGAAAATCGACCCGCAGCCCGTAGCACATGATCGGCACCCCCAGATCATCAACCGCGCGGGCCAATTGCCAGACTTGCTCTTTTTCCAGAAACTGTGATTCGTCAATAAACACACAGGCACATGGCCCCGCCTCCAGACGGGCCTGAACCTTGGCAAACATATCCTCGCCCGCCTCAAACGTATCGGCACCATCGTCAATACCGATGCGTGATGCAATCCGTGCCTTGCCCGCCCGATTGTCCAAACGGGCGGTGATCAGATAGGTGTCCATGCCGCGTTCGCGGTAGTTATACGAGGCCTGCAACAAAATCGTCGATTTGCCAGCGTTCATCGTGGAGTAGTGAAAATACAGTTTTGCCATGCGCAGAGTTTTGCCCGCAGATCGGGGGATGTGCAAGTCAAGATAGGCGGGGGTTCATTCCGTGAGACGGCATTACTGTGCTTGTTGCAACAGACGCCCGATTGGTCGTAAAAAATGAGGCCCGGAACCGACATGCGAATCCGGACCTCGTGCACCGATTACAAACCGAAAAGGGCCTCCGCGCGGTTGCCAGATTTCCCTGGCTCTACCGATCCCAATCAACAGAAGCACGAAGAACCCCCACCTGAACCAACGCTGGGTGCGCCGATCACTCGCTACAACCCTGAAACGCAGGGTCGCTTTCTGTATGACAAACCCGCGCAAAATGATTAATGGGAAATGAGAAGAGATTTTCCCCCTAAGCGACGGACCCTACCGGAGAGTTATAAATGGTTGACGTAAGAACATATCTTAAGAAGCACACCGAGGCATTGGTTAAAGATGTCGGGATCGAAAATGCGTGCAAGCTGACAGGAAAATCCAAGGCAACGCTTGGCCGGTATTATTCCGAAGCCGAGGAGCATGCTGGCCGGTTTATCCCGCTGGATACGGCGGCAGTACTTGAAAAAGAGGCGAGTTATCCGCATGTGACCTCGGCTTTGGCTGATCTGAGCGGGGTGACGATTTCGTTTGATCAGGAAAAGCGCAATACCCCTGCGGGGGGTGGTGGCGTTAATGCCGATGTGATTGCCCTGTCGCAACGGTTTGCTATGCTGATGGCGGAATACAGCCAGTCGATCGAGGATGGCATTATCACCATCAACGAGGCCAAACGGCTGTTGCGTGAAACGCTGGCGTTGCAGCATGTTTTGATGGATATGAAGCTGCATCTTGAAGATGATTCACACTAGGCCGACTATGTGGGGAGCGCAGATATGAGCGATGCAAAGCTTGGGCTGAACACAGCCTATTCCCTGAAAACCCCGCAGGATTTGATTGACCTGTATCGCAATTGGGCCACCACCTATGACGAAGATTTCGCCGTGGCGAATGATTATCGTTACCCCGCGCTGATTGCCGAACTTTTCGCGGTGCGGGCGCAGGATAATGCGCCGGTTCTGGACGTTGGTGCTGGCACGGGGCTGGTGGGCGAGGGGTTGGCGGTGCAGGGCATCACGCAGATCGATGCGCTGGATATATCGCCCGAGATGCTGGCTGTGGCGATGGGCAAGGGGTGCTACCGCGCTGATATTACTGCTGATTTAACGGGACCGCTGGATATTGATGACGGGGTTTATGGCGGCATCACCTGTGCGGGCACCTTCACCTTTGGCCACGTCGGGGCGGAGGCGATAGACGAGCTGATCCGTATCGGGCGCAGCGGTGCGCTCTATGTGTTGGGGATTAATGCGGGGGTGTATGAGGCGGCCGGGTTCGGTAAAAAGTTCGCCCAGCATGGCGCTGCA
>JAFLKA010000298.1 GCA_022712735.1 Marinosulfonomonas sp.
TCCAGCAAATCCAGCTTGTTCCAGACCTCGATCATTGGCGCATCTTCCGCCATGCCCAACTGCTCCAGAATGCTGGCCACATTGCGGGCTTGCTCATGCGTGTTGGCGTGCGAAATGTCGCGCACATGGATCACCAGATCGGCGTCCAGCACCTCTTCCAGTGTGGCGCGGAATGCGGCGACCAACTGGGTCGGCAGTTCCGATATAAAACCCACGGTGTCGGACAGGATAATTTCCTGCCCCGATGGCAGCTCGACACTGCGCATGGTCGGATCCAGCGTGGCGAACAGCATATCCTTGGCCAATACCTTGGCGCCCGTCAAACGGTTGAACAGGGTCGATTTACCCGCGTTGGTATAGCCAACCAGCGCCACCACCGGAAACGGCACTTTTTTACGTGACGCACGGTGCAGCTCGCGGGTATTGACCACCTTGCCCAGCTGGCGTTTCAGCCGCGTGATCGCATCGTCAATGGCGCGTCTGTCAGACTCGATCTGGGTCTCGCCAGGGCCACCGACAAAGCCAAGACCACCGCGTTGGCGCTCAAGGTGGGTCCAGGCCCGCACCAGACGGGTGCGCTGGTAGGAAAGCGCCGCCATTTCGACCTGAAGCACCCCTTCACGGGTACGGGCACGATCCGAGAAGATTTCAAGGATCAGGCCGGTGCGATCAAGGATCTTCAGCCCCCACTCTTCTTCCAGATTGCGCTGCTGCACCGGAGATAGCGCGCCATCAATCAACACCAGCTCGATTTCCTCGGCGACAAAGATCGCCTTTAGTTCGGCAATCTTGCCCTTGCCAAACAACACCCCTGCCTTAACAGCCCGCAATTGCACGATGTCGGCCCCGACGACCTCCATTTCGGGCATGGCTTTGGCCAAGGCCACAGCCTCGGCCAGCGCCGGAACCGGATCACGGCGCGCATTTTCGAATTTCAGTTCGGGATGCAGAACCCATGCGCGGGTGTTGCGCGGGGGATCAATTTCCATATCGGATTATTCTTCTTCGCCGTCATATAGATTGATCGGCGCACCCGGCATGATGGTGGAAATTGCGTGTTTATATACCAGCTGAGCCTGACCGTCGCGGCGCAAAAGCACGCAGAAATTATCAAACCAAGTGATAACACCCTGCAATTTCACCCCGTTGATCAGGAAAATTGTTACTGGAACTTTAGCCTTACGGACGTGATTCAAAAACGCGTCCTGCAAATTTTGTCTGTCGGCAGCCATTGGTCTTTCGCCTTTTTATTGTGGTCTACCCCTGTCGGGCAATGAAACATGTTACTCAAACTATAACTATGTCGTGGCTTTACAATAGATTCCAGCCCTAAAATCAGCCCGTTAGCCGATTTTCCGCCGATCTGTGCCCTAGGAGCGCCACAAGGCGGGGTTAAACAGGGCGATAATTGCCAGGGTTTCCAGCCGTCCCAGCACCATTGCTGCGGCTAGGATCATCTTGGCGACGCTGCCCAGACCGGCGTAGCTCTGGGCGTCTTGTGCGGCAACGGCGGCCAGCGGGCCGGTGGTGGACAGGGCCGAAATGGTGAACACCATTGCGCTTTCAAACGACAGGCCCGTCAGGGACAGCGCCAGCATCACCAGCGCCACCGACATGCTGAACAGCATAAAGAATATCCACGATATTTGCGCCCCGAACCGGCGGATATGCCGAGCCTGCGTGCCCGCTCCACCGACGCTTGAGGGGTGCAGTAAGCGCTCCATCTCGCGGGTGCCGTGTTTATAGAGCGCATAAACCCGCATCAGTTTCACCCCGCCCGCCGTGGTCGCCACGCCGCCGCCAATGATCGACAGCCCCAGCAGGATCAGGCCCGAGGATTGCAGACCGGACCAGCCCCGCGCATCGGCCCAGTCAGCGGATTCAAACCCCGTGGTGGTCAGGAATGATAAAACGGTAAACGCCGCCCCCCAAAGGGCGCGTATGGCCGCGGCAAGATCGTTTTCCAGATCGATGTCATAGGCCCCGACCCAGTGGCGGGCAAACAGCAGCAGCGGCACCACGACCACCAGAAAGGTTCCCATGCGGAATTCAGGATCATAGCGCAGCTGGCGCAAGCCCCGCACTTGTTGATCATTGGAAAACATCAGCCGCGTGATGGCAAAGAACAGGAAGGCGAAAATGATCACTTCGCCCAACACACCGCTGCCGCTCGCCCCGACACCGCCAACCGGTGAAATACCACTGGTGGCCATTGTCGACATCGCGTGGCTGACCGCCACCAGCGACGTGTCCCCCGCCAGCAGCAGCGCAATCCACAACACCAGCGTCAGCCCTGCGTAAACCGGAAACAGCATCGTCGCATAGCGCGTTAAGCGTTGCGAGGCGTTGGCAACATTGGTGATCTGGGAAAACTGGCTGCGTCCGGTATTGCCAGCGTCGGTCGATGTCACCTCGAAGCCGCCCAGATTAAGCGGCGCCAAAACCGCGATGGCCATCACCCAGACCAGAAATCCGCCCATCCAGCCCACCAGCGCCCGCCACAGGTGCAACGCATCCGGCAAACGGTCCGGCACAAACAGGGTGGCGCCCGTGGTGGTCAGGCTGGAGACCATTTCAAAATAGGCATTCAGAAAACTGGTGTTGCGCAGCCCCTCGTAAAACGGCACCGCCAGCATGATCGGCAGCAAAGTGAATGCGCCCAGCAACGCCGTCAGGTGGCTGCGGGCAAGGTTAGTGCTGTGACCGGCGGCACTGGCCAGCCCGATCATCGCGGTCAGGATCAAAAACAGCGTAGCCCCATACAGAAACACCCGCGCCACATGCAGATCATTATCCAGCAGCGCATAGATCGCCGGAATATACATCGCCAGCGCGCCGATCCCCATCAGGATCACCAGAAACGGCATATTAAGGATGCGGGTCAGCATCTATCGACCTAGAAAAAGTCGATGGAGACCTGCAACAGCCGCTCCACCTCGGGCACATCCGCAGCCATCGCGAACATGGCGATCACGTCGCCCTCGTTGATGCGGGTGGCACCATTGGGGCGGATCACCTTGCCGTCCTGCATCATCGCGCCGACCAAAACGCCTTCGGGGAAATCCACATCGCTGATTTTCTGACCCGCGATCGGTGAGGTCGACATCACTTGCGCCTCGATCACCTCGGCCTCGGCGTTGCCGATTGAATAGACGCCGCGCACACGGCCATGGCGGATGTGGCGCAGGATGGACGAAACAGTGGTGGCGCGCGGGTTGATGTAGGCATCAATCCCCATTGGTTTCATCAACGGCACCAGTGACGGATCATTGATCAGGCAAATCGCCATCGGACAGCCTTCGGCCTTGGCCCGTACTGCTGCCAGAATGTTGGTTTTATCATCATCGGTGACGCACAGGATCGCGTCGGCGCGGGTGATGCCGGCTTCGGCCAGCAATTCGGCGCTTAACCCGTCGCCGTGCAGCACGATGGTTTTTTCCAGCGCATCGGCGGCAAATTCGGCGCGGGCGCGGTCCTGCTCAATCACCTTGGCGCGGACCCGTTCGGTGCGGGTTTCCAGCGCCTGGGCCACCGCCAGCCCGACATTGCCGCCGCCCAGAATAACGATGCGTTCCTGCTTGTTGCTGGTTTTGCCAAACACTTCCAATGTGCGGGCCATGTCATGTGTGTGGGTAAAGATGTAAATCTCGTCGCCGACGAAAATCTGGTCACCTGATTCAGGTGCAAACAAGGTGCCCTCGCGCCGGATGCCAACCACAATCGCGCTAAGGGTGGAAAACAGATCGGTCAACTGGCGCAGCGGCGTGTTGACCACCGGGCAATCCTCCTCGATCAGGATGCCCAGCAGTTGTGATTTGCCCTCTAGGAAGCTTTCGGTGTCAAACGCGGCGGGGGCGGCAAGGCGCTGCAACGCGGCTTCGGCCACCTCGCGCTCAGGGCTGATCACTACATCAATCGGCATATGTTCACGCCGGTACAGATCGGAATAGATCGCGGTTAGATAGCTTTGGCTACGAAGGCGAGCAATTTTGCGCGGGATTTCAAACACCGAGTGGGCCACCTGACAGGTGACCATATTCACCTCATCCGAATAGGTGGCGGCGATGATCATATCGGCATCACGTGCGCCTGCCCGTTCCAGCACATCGGGGTAGCTGGCAAAACCGGCAACCCCCTGCACATCCAGCGTGTCGGTGGCGCGGTGCACCAGTTCGGGGTTGTTATCAACCACCGTTACATCGTTATTTTCACCCGACAGATGGCGGGCAATTTGCCAACCAACCTGCCCCGCCCCGCATATGATAACCTTCATGGTGCTGCCTTTTTGGGTCTTTGGATATTATCCATGCCAGACGCGCCGCTAATCGTCAATCTCGGGCTCGACGTGCGCCACCCGCGCGCCGCCTTTGCTCGAGGTAACAATCCCCAGCGATTTAAGCTTGCGATGCAAGGCTGACCGCTCCATCCCGACAAAACTGGCGGTGCGGCTGATGTTGCCACCAAAACGGTTGATCTGGGTCATCAGGTATTCGCGCTCGAACAATTCGCGGGCTTCGCGCAGGGGCAATGTGGCTAGCCCTGACGACAACACAACCCGCCCCTCGGATTGCGAGGTGTCTTCGGGGGATGGCAATTCCTTGGCGGTGATCGAGCCGCTGTCGGCCCCCAATATCAGCACCCGTTCAACCACATTTTTCAACTGACGCACGTTTCCAGGCCATTGCATGGTCTGCATTAACGCTTCGGCATCTTTGGACAGCACCCGCAACGGCAGCCCCTGAGTCTGGTTCAATTCCTCGATAAAATGGATTGCCAACAGTGGAATATCCTCGCGGCGCTCCTCAAGCGACGGCACAAGGATCGGCACCACATTCAGGCGGTGGAACAGCTCTTCGCGGAATCTACCTGCAGTAATCTCGTCAGATAGCATTCTGTTTGTGCTGGATATTACCCGAATGTCGACGCGCACCTTATCGCTGCCACCGACACGCTGGAACTGCTGGTCCACCAGCACCCGCAGAATTTTGGATTGCGTGCCCAGCGGCATATCTGCCACCTCGTCAAAATACAAAATACCGCCGTGGGCTTGCTCCAGAAGACCCGGCTCGATCCCGCGCTCGCTGCTTTCGCGGCCAAACAGAACCTCCTCCATCCGCTCGGGCTCGATCGAGGCCGAGTTGACCGATATGAACGGAGCGGATGCGCGGTTGGAATTGGCGTGGATATACCGCGCGGCCACTTCTTTGCCCGCCCCCGCAGGCCCCGTCAGCATCACGCGGCCATTGGAATTGGTCACCTTGTCCAGATTGGATTTCAGTGCTTTGAAGGATGCACTATCGCCCAGCATTTCGGCAGATGTCGCATCGCCACGGCGCAATTCGCTGTTTTCCTGCCGCAGGCGCGATGTTTCCATTGCGCGGGCCACGACCACCATCAATTGGTCAATATTAAACGGCTTTTCGATGAAATCATACGCGCCCTGTTTGATCGCGGCCACAGCAATTTCGAT
>JAFLKA010000518.1 GCA_022712735.1 Marinosulfonomonas sp.
CTAGGAGCCAATATGCCACGTACCGTAGTAGTCACCGGCGGAGGATCGGGTATCATAACCATCGGATCGATTGCCGGTCGAACAGGAGGGGGTGGCTCCTACGGTGCCGCCAAAGCGGCAATAGAAGCATAGACCGCAGATATAGCACGTTTTCTTGGTCCTCGCGGGATCACAGCAAATGTTGTGTCGCCGGGGCTGATCGAGAGCACAGAATTCTTTCACGGAAAACTTTCCGACGAGCGCCGGGCAGCACTTACCGAGGCAACCTTTACCAAACGGGCGGGACAACCGGATGATGTAGCCGCTGTGGTGGCGTGTAGATATGTACGGACTCTCGGGACACTTCGGATGTTAGGAAAGGGCCATTGTGCAACCCGTTTCTAAATTTTGAAAAATTTTAGATACTGCCTTATTCGCGCCAATATTTTGCGCCACCTTAGCGACAGTCGCGTTAAAAACCGCGAATTGTTTCTAAAAATAACGGAAAAGAACATGAAAATTTTGGCAGTAGATGATGACCCTACCATTCTTGAGCTCCTACTAGTAGTCCTTACAGGGTTTGGCTATGGAAATATACATTTTGCAAAATCCGCGGCAGACGCTTTGCGACTTGTAGAAACCGAGTCGGTGCCATATGACTGCTTTCTTCTCGATATTAAGATGCCCGAAATGGACGGTATCCAACTCACTTCGATACTGCGTGGATATGATGGGTACTCCAAAACGCCAATCCTAATGGTCACTGCCATGTCTGATCGGGCTTATATTGATGATGCGTTTGCTGCTGGTGCGTCGGATTATGTTACAAAACCTTTTGAGATTGGCGAATTCCGAGCTAGGTTGAGCTTGATCGAAGAGTTGGTTCTGGAACGTAAACAACTTGAGGACCGGAATCCTGTTGAGTTTATCACGAATGATCGTCCTGCGTTTTACGCGGCAGATGTTGAGAAGCCGCTACATATCAGTGGTGTTGATTGTGTTATAGACTATTTGGTATTGGGAAAATATATCTTACAATTGTCTCGCGCTTCGGTATTAGGCAACGGCGTCTTTGGAATCTCAATCCAGGATGCCGAGCGTAGGTTCCTGGGAAGCAGTGATTTTGAGTTTCGTTTAGCCATGACAGATGTAGCAGAGGCGATATCCGAGACACTAAAACCACATAAGTTTTTCGTAGCGCACGCGGGCGGTGGTGTTTTTGTCTGTGTGATTGATGAAAGCAGGCAGTTCGATACTGGAAAATTCTCGGAACAGCTAGATACTAAGTTGGGCGAAATGGAATTGCATTTCTGTGATGGGCGCCCCATGGTTTTGAACCCCTGCGTTGGCAAGCCAATTTCACTTGATTTGAAGTCGCCTTGGAATGCTAAGATGGTTCTGCAAACAGCGCGACTATATGCAATACAATCCTCACATGCACCACACGCGCAAATTACTGCCTAAATGCTGTAGTTGGTTTCGGTCCGATGTGTATTCTCCTTTTGCGCATAATACGCAGTTAAAGGAGCGGCACAATTCCGCGACAGGTCCATCAGTGGGTGAGGGGCAATCCCGGAATGATCAAGGAACATGCTCGGGTGCGAGGGGCGCAGGGCCTCTGGCATCCTGTAGCTCTACAAAGAAGGTTGATCCTTTGCCGATTTTGCTAACGTAGTCGATATGGCCACCGTGTGCTTCTACAATTCGCTTGGAGATATGTAACCCGAGACCCGTTCCTTGAAATTTGCGGGTATCTGAGGAATCCACCTGGGAAAATGCGTCGAAGATCTTGCCGTTCGTGCCGTCTGGAATTCCGACGCCTTTATCGGCAACCGAAATTCTCACGAGTCCGTCAATAAGGTCGATGGAAACGAATATCTCACCTCGTTTATCTGAAAATTTTGCGGCATTGGACAGAAGGTTGGTTATGACCTGATCGATGCGTTTCTCGTCGCACCGAACCCAGAATTTATCAGGATCTACATTCAACTTAACTTTGACATCCATGCTTTCGGCATAGGGCATGAAGCGCTCGGTTGCGTCCAGAACGAGTTTTCCGATATCCAAAGTTTCGAAATCATAATTTAGCTTTCCGGCATCTGAACTTTGCAAAAGAAGCAGGTCATCGACGAGGCTTGCCAATCGCAGCGTGTTTCGACCAGCAATTTCCAATGGCTGACGCATTTTCTCCGGCACCTCGCCCAGAGCTCCAGAGTTAATGATCTCTAGAGGGCCCTTTATCGACGTGATGGGGGTGCGCAACTCATGGCTGACCGTCGAGAGGAACTCCGTCTTCGCTTTATAAGCGGCCTTCGTTCGTTCGTGCTCCTCTTCTAAATCCTGAAGGTTTTGGAGCGATCTTGAATAGACGAAAAGAAAGTTTCTTGCGAGTTCGACTAGAAATCCTAGTACAAATACAACTGTAAAGAGGTTAAGCCAAACTTCGGACAACAATGGGGCTGACGCAAACCATACAGCATTGACCGGAATAAATATAATTGCTGAGACATAAATCGCCAATCTTATCACAAGTACCCGTAGGAATTGGTGATTGTTCATTGTCGCAAAAATAGAAGCTGAGATCAGCATAAACATTGGCATGAAATGCCCGGACTCATGTGATTGCTGCAACGCGAAGGAGATGGCGAACAACGAAATCGTTACCGAACTGAAAATTGTTCCTGAGTAGATCCCGAACATCGCTCTTCGAACATCGGTCTGTTCCCAAGTCTGACGATTGATGATGCTACGAAATACATACAGGTCGTAGAGTTCACCAAGCCCAACGAGGGCATAGAACACGGCGGCCAATACCCAATTGTAGTACGCGCCAGCCAGAACAATTGCCGAAGTGTAGATTATGATACGTTGAGAAAAGAGGCGAAGGCCAACTTCGGCATAATCTTGAAGTCTGCGCTTGACGGACCCGAGGTCGCCTCCGGTTTCAGCCTCTCGGGACAAATTAAGAATTTTGCGGTCATTCATTCGACTATGTCTTTCTTTTGAGTAATCCTCACTAATACTGAACACATGCAAAGGTTGCATGACTGCAACACACTGTCATTGTAGCAAATGTATGGGGTTATGAATATGGCAGAAATGTGTTCAACCTTAGGAAGACCTCAAAAGAGGCTTTATTACCTGAGGCGGCATTAATATGGGTTTTCATTAATATGGGTTTTCATTCGAGCGAACAAAGCGGGCCTCTTTCCCAGAAGGCCTTCCCTGAACTGATACCTTCAGCGAGCGAAAAGCTGATAACGTCAACCGAGGAATCTACTCATCGTTCGCCGCAGACCAACTATAAGCGTTCCGCAGATGCAATTGGGCTGCCACGGGCGGTGGTTTTATCGGTCCAAAATGCTCATTTGCACGGCGAACTCTATGGGGATTTTCTTAAGGCACGCAAACGCGTTTTCATCGACCAGAAATCGTGGAAACTACCGCAGACTGACGGCATGGAATTCGATCAATACGACACACCACAAAGCCGAGCTATCGTGTTGCACGAGTATGGTGAAGTTGTTGCTGGCATAAGAATCCTACCGACGCAAGCGCGATGCGGTTGCTACAGCTACATGCTCCGTGACGCCCAACTGGGGGTCATCGATGAGATTCCGCAACATATCCTGTACGAGCGAGCGCCTGTGGCCAATCACATTTGGGAAGCGACACGGCTTTTTATCTCACCCGACGTCCCTAGTAAGCGGCGCCTTTTGGTACAATCGCTATTGATGAATGAAATGGCAAAGGCGGCCGTCAATGAGGGCGCAACGCACGTGATTGGTATTGTTCCTTACGTATTCAAACGGTGGCTAGTGCGTTTGGGAATGTCTGCGCTCCCCGTCGGCCCGAAGATCGTCTTCGATGGCGACAAATCTCAAGCAGCAATTATGCACGTTGCCCCCTTCGGAACGAACGAGGCCAGCAACGCCATACCAAACCGAGTCTGTTAGTGAGCACTTGGAGATATTGAGTGCAAGCTGCGGTTAACCAAGCCGTTCGATCCCATGACGCTTGCGGATAGAATTCTTACCAACTGGGTTTCCCTCACCGATGAATAGGTTTTTCAAGAATTGAATAGCCCTTAGTTTTTTAGACAGCTTCTTGGTTCACGTTGTGTGGCCGGTTTTCGAAGTTGTTAGGCGACAGCGTTGGGGGTGTCTCGCATCCAATTGGATGGACTCGCATCCAATTGGATGGATTCGATTGTTTCCATCAGCTCAAGTAGATCCGTTTTCAGTGCGATTAGGTTTAGTTCGGAGCAGGAAAGTTGGGCTGAAATACGGCTTTCGAAGTCCGCGGCAAACACCCCTAGCTCTTTAAATCCAAGCGGAGCGGCAGTTCCCGCAATCTTGTGCAGCTCCATTTGTGCAGCTTCGAGTGCCGCTTCCTGATTGTCTTCGGTCTCTATCGAAATGATAGCTTCGTAAACTATTTGCCCCCGAACATCCAAAGCGGCAACAAATCGCGAGCGGATTTCAGTCAGCTTATCTTGAAAAGCGGGGGTCATGATGCGTTCCAAAAAGCCAAGTCGCTGTTTACCCCAAAGAACCCACCATCGGCGGTGGAGGCTTCATAGGCCTTTTCAGCGTTTTCTTGCGCCTCACTGAGCGCATCAACAGCCCGGGCGCCAACTCTGGAGATCAGACGCACGGCAGGCCCTCCGTAGAGATTTATGTGCAACGGCTCGCCCCCCGTCAGGCAAAGCCCCATCTTCTCCAAGTTTTTGCAGCTGTTCTTTGCCCAAGCATTCGTGTCTGGGCGCCAGCCTCCTTCTAATACACAAACGTAGGTCCCATTTCCAGAGTAGGCCATGAGAAATGTTGTGTCTAGAAGTGCATCGGATATCGCTTCTGCAACATCGGTGATTAGAAAACCAAGGTCCGCAGCAGATGCCTTCTGATGGTGTTTTTCGAAGTTAACGATTTTCATTGCAGTCACAGTTGAGCCGAACAGGGACTTTCTAGACAATTGCGCGACGTAATTCTCCAGCACATGATATTCTACGACGCCTTTGACATCAATGATTTCAACAGGCGCGAGCAGATCGATCTTTGCTTCTATCCCGCTATCAGCTTGGAGTGATTTAGCCGCAAATATTTTATCGACGTTTGCGCGTCTGTCCTCCAGGAAGCTTTCGATAATCTGAAGGCGACCGCGCAATTCTGAAATCTCGAATGGCTTTGTCAGGTAATCCGTCGCTCCCGCGGCGAAAGCTGAATCGATGTTAGCCTTATCCGACATTTGCGTCACCATCAGGATCGGCGTTCTTTTATAAATTGGAATTTCCCGAATGAGCTTGCACAATTCAATGCCGTCTGTTCCGGGCATGCGAATGTCCAACAATATGCAATCAAAGGCGCCAGAAGGTTCCTGGTTAATTATTTCCAATGCAGCCTCAGCGGATTCTGATTTAACAATCTCGTGAGACCCAATCTGCGCGATGAGTGTCTCAAGTAGATCAAGGCTTAGGGGGTCGTCATCAACTGCGAGCATTTTCATTTCATCGTCCTCAATATTGACTTGCTTTACCAGCGGTTTTCCCGCCAACGGCTTTCATACTGTTTCCCGAACCAATCTGACTAATAATGTGGCCAAAACATGACGAGACCTCAGCATCCGGGACAATCACGGTCAAATTGGCAGGATTGTTGATGGGTGTGGCTAAATTATCACTCCAAATTATGGTTCTTAACCGACTAGCGGTTTCAACGAAGCGCGAGCAACATCAACGATCAGGGCGATACAACCCAAACCTGCACGTGAATTGGTCCTGCTCTGATTGGATAGATACGGACAGCGCGGGAACTGGCTGTCTCAAGCACCGGTTTGAAACGATTGTCTCAGGCTTCGACGGCTTCGATGTACTTTGCGAGTTCGACATGAAGGGACATCGGATCAAAGGGCTTTGGCAGCACCTCCAAAGCGCCGAGGTCCATCAATTCGCGCTTCACCTCGGGCGACAACTGAGCTGTCAAAAAAACGATTGGTGTATCCTTTAGCGCAGGAATCTCTTTGATTTGCCGCATCGTTTCGCGCCCGTCCATCTCTGGCATTGCGAGGTCAAGCAGTATGAGATCTGGAGAAATCGATGAGATGCGCTCAAGTGCAGCGCTGCCCGAACAGAAGCTGGCCACTTGGAAGGGGCCGAGTGCTTCAAGAGCTATCTTTGCAATAGAGAGGATATCGATGTCGTCATCAACATGAACGATCTGGTACATTGTAGGGCCTGTATCTGACATGCTGAATCCGCCCTTTTCCTATTGCTTACCTCACAAACTGATTTACCCTATAAGTTGATTTACTTTGAAACTGTCAATTACTATGCTAAGTAGAGCGGCCCATCATAACAAGCCCTTAATGGCTCCATTGTAAAAATGACTCTATTGTAAAGGATACTCAGCCCAACTGGACCCCGCCATAGTGCCTTCTCGGGGGAATTGTCATAAAAGAGCCCTAATTGAAGCATTAATTATTCACACTCTTGGGACAAAGATACCGGAACAAAGCTATTGTTGAATTCACCGGACAAGCTGGCAGTAAGATTAAAGAGGCGTAAGATGACGTTAAACCTACGATTAATCCGTAATGCAGTATTTGTGATCGCTGGCCTTTCTTGGGGTTACACTCTGGGGCATATCGGTGCATTCACCTCCTCAACTTGGCTTGGCTGGACGGTGTTAGGTTGTTCCGCAATCTTCACTTTTATCTATCTCAAATACCTGTGTGCGTCAGAGCGGCTTAAGAATAGCGTTATGGAAAAAAATGAAGAACTCGAGAGCGTGCGCAGTGCCGTGGATGAACACTGCCTCATCTCTATCGTTGATGCTCAAAGAAAGATGACTTTTGTGAATGACAGCGTTATTGCTGCGACAGGGTTCTCGCGCCAGGAGCTGCTGGGTAAGGATCCGGTGGGCTTCGAGGTCGAACTCAATCAAGCGCAAAACGAAGAGATTGCTCGGTGTAAGACCGCTGGACAGAAATGGTCCGGCGAAATCAAGATAGAGCGAAAAGACGGCTCAGTGCTTTGGACCCACTCGACGATCACGCCTCGGTATAGCAAGACTGGCCAGTTCTTGGGCTCGATCTCGGTACGCACAGACATCACCGCGACGAAAGTCGCTGTCGCCGAACGTGAAGCGATCTCGATCATTCACAAAATGAACGACAACGTCTACATCTTTGAACCGGAGACCTATAGATTTACTTATATGAACGAAGCTGGCATGCGCCGATTAAAATGGGATCGCGACACCTATGTTAGCAAATCGGTGCTGGACTCCGATAAAAACCTCGACCGCGTCAGGCTCGATGCGCTAGTCGCTCCGCTTCTTGAAGGGAAGCTTGAACAAATTCAGGTGACGGTGCAGCTGGACGACGGCCCGCATGAGATTACGATTCAGCTTATCCATACCGAAAATGACCGGGTCAGTTTCGTCGCAGTCTTTCGAAATATTGCAGACAAGCTCGAGATGGGACGGATTAAAGATGAGTTCATTTCGACGGTCAGCCATGAGCTTAGATCGCCGATCACGTCGATCAAAGGGGCACTCAGCCTGCTCATGGCAAGCACCAACGCAGATCTGCCACCGCAGTTCGACAAACTACTAAACATCGCCAATCGCAATGCGGATCGGCTTGTGCTGATCGTGAATGACATTCTCGACCTCGAGAAGATCGCTGCCGGCAGCATGAAGCTCGACTTTCAGCCGATGGATATCTGCGACGTGGTTCAAGAAGCAATCCAGATCAACACTGGAATCGAGAAACGTTTCGAAGTGGAGGTTCGGTCCGAGGGATTCGATCAGCCTGCTCCGGTTCAGGTCGATTCCAACCGGATGATCCAGGTTCTGACCAACCTTCTCAGCAACGCAGCAAAATTCTCAAATACCGGAGGTAAAATTCTTGTCTCTTTGGGTCGTGATGACAACAACTTTGTGGTCAACGTCCGTGACTATGGGGTCGGCATCAAAGAAATCCATCTCGACAGTATCTTTAACAGATTTGGTCAGGCAGACAACCATACTGAACGGAGCGGACGCGGCACCGGCCTTGGGCTGAGTATCGTCAAAGCAATCATGGATCAGCATGGCGGCAGCATAAGCGTAGAAAGCAAGCCTGGCTGTGGCTCGACCTTCTCTCTTCGGCTGCCCATTGACCATACTGTGCAAATTGGAAACCACCAGTTCGCAAAGGAAGGTTAAATGTTAAACAAGAACACCGACGCGTTACTTCGCATACTCCACGTGGAGGACGATGAGGATATGAGAGAAATCACCGCAATGTCCCTAGAATTGACCGGTTCTGTCACATTGATGCAATCCGCGTCGGGCGAAGATGCGATCAAGCACGTCGTAGAGTTTGGCCCCGATGTCATCCTCCTCGACTTTATGATGCCAGGCATGAGCGGTCCGGAAGTGCTTTCTGCGCTAAAAGGCATTTCCGAAGTGTCGGAGGTTCCAGTGATTTTTATGACAGCGCGCGTCCAGCAAGATGAAATTGACGACCTCATCTCCTCTGGTGCTATTTCTGTAATAGCCAAGCCATTTGAGCCCACGGAACTTCTTGGGAAAATTCAAACGGCTCTGGCTGACGTCAGCACCTATGGGTCGGGGGGTAATCCCCCCTAAAATTAATGGTGTTCATAAGTAGAATTTTCTCGGCATAATATCTGAGGAGATTTTGAATGAAGAATAAACGATATAGCGACGCGCAAATTATGCATTGCCCGACAGGCGATTGGAACAATCGACGAGAGGGGGTATTCTGAAGCAGGCCGAAAGCGGTGTGCCCGTTTCAGAGCTTTGTCGCGAACATGGAATGAGTAATGCCAGTTTTTACAAATGGCGGGCAAAGTTCGGCGGGATGGACGCTGACCTGCCACCAGTCTCACCCCGGCGATATCTGGCATCTGGACGAAGACGTTGTCACGATTAAGGGCCGTAAATTCTGGTTGTGGCGTGCGGTTGATCAGCATGGCGTCGTTCTGGATGAAATCCTTCAGGATCGACGCGATACGCGTGGTGACATCCTGAGTTGGGGATAGCAAACGAACCTGATCACCCTGCATTATTTCCGAAAGCTCGTGATGGAATTCCCTCGGATATGGGAAAACCGCGCTGAGCACCGGGTAAAATCCAGGACGTATCTTTGCCCGCCGTAAGGCGTTCAATTCATTAATAATTGACATGCTGGTTCCACCGGGAAATCGAGGGTCAGCAAAATAGACTAATTCAAAATCATAGGCTTTCATGAAAAAACCGTATATACTATCTACAGATTTCAAGCACCTATGTTTTTATTTCGGGCCATTATATGTTTACGAAACTACAATCCAGATTCTGGATGAAACGGCAAGAACACGCTATTTCTACATTGCTGCAGCACTTGGAAACTGATGTTCGGCCAACGGTTTTGATCACTATCTTATGTGCCGGTGATGACACTCGTTCGCGTGCATTAAAAACACATGCAGCATCTTGCAATCACCGCCCAATATTTGTTGTGTGTGAACCGAATATCCGAGCATTCCAAAGCGCTGGATGCACGTTCGAGTATTTGCCAGATCCGGAAATGGTCCGGTCGATGTCAGATGTCGGCGACTGGGCAGGTTATCTGCAAGAACGCTGACGTATGATAAACAGCAAATGGCAACCGAGGTGGACCGCCGATTATGGCCTAGGCTATAGACAGTACTTGAAAAAATGCACATTTCATGATATTTGAGCCGAATTAATTCAGCCGATTTTTAATTTTTTCGGAGTTTGATATGAAGCGACGCATAAATGTTATTCGAACGGGTATAGTTCTTTATTTTCTATCTATTCTAGCGGCTTGCAGACCCTACAGCCTAAATCTTTCGGGGAATGGTTCTGAAGAAATAAAAACGGCTCCGCCTGCAAAACCCGCACCAGTAACTACGGGCTATTAACTGCGTTTCACCTGTGTTGATGGCCCTCAAAATGGCATTGATGCCGTCATTCGTATAGACTGAGACGGGTTGTATTGCGTTGAGTTTGTGGTCGCTGCATCTCGCACATTGGTATTATGTGTAGAGTATGCGATACTTCTACCCTATCGAAAGTGATTGTCACGGTATGGATATAAAAGAACAAATAGATGGCGTTGTTATTGGTGTGATGCTGGGGTTTGAAAATGACAAACCGCTGGTGGTCTATGCGGGCAACCCCAAGGATCACGCCGTGGCTGCACGTAGCTTGACCGGGCTGTGTGCCGATGATGCCGGAGCAGAAGTAGCACTGCTGTTCGAAGATGGCGATTTTTCCCGCCCGCTTATCATTGGCAAAATTGTTGACCCGATCCGTGACACCCCGAACCCCACCGTTATCCGTGACGGCGAACGGGTCAGCGTGACGGCGAAAGAGCAGATCGAACTGCGGGTCGGTAAAGCCTCGATCGTGATGAAAAAAGATGGCCACATCACCATTCGCGGCACATATCTGGTCAGCCATGCGTCGGCCTCCAACCGCATCCGCGGCGGCTCGATCAATCTGAACTGATGACTGTTCCGGTTCTAACAGAAATCATCCGCCAGCACGCCGAACAGGCTGCGTTTTTGTGGACTGTGTATGACCATGCGATGCTGCACCCCGATGCCGAAGACAATGACGAAATGGACGAGGTCCGCATCGCGCGGGTGGTCGAGCAGCTAGAGGCGCATCTAGACGGGCTGAGAGTGGCCGGAGCCGAGGGGCTGGCGATGGCCGAAGAGGTTTATGCCGAGTATCCGGAGGTGGGCGAGCTGTTTGTGGTGCGTATGCTGCAGCCGGAGTCGGAGGGTTTGAAGGTGGTGGAGCTGGATTTGGAGAAGGTGCGGGAGTATTTGAATTCAAGTATTTCTAAATAGGCAAAGATTACCTACCTACATCAATAGCCACATCAAGGTGTTGCCAGTTTTCTCCATCAAAGCGAGAAAGCCCATTGCTCCCAAGGTTCCAAAGAAATGACTTTGTTGCGGCTAACCTTTTAGAGTCTTTATCTAGGATAGAGACAAGTTCTAAATCATTCAAAACAGCTACATTATCCGTAGTCGAGAAAAAGAGTTCGCCATTCCATTCAACACTATTGTAAATAGTCATCGTTCGCCCGCCAACATCTATTTCTGTCAACTCATCACCATTCCCCAGCATCGCCAGCGCATTCCAACCAGTTAAAACAAACACGCCATTCTCTAAAACACTAATAGATGTGACGGTAGTATTTGTTGGCAAAATAAGTTCTGAAATGTTTCCGGCTGCAACTTCCGCCACAAATCCTTTTGCTCCCGAAACCAACAAAGTATCAGAAGATTTTCCTACAACATCGGTCAACGCAATACCGCGTTCTTCCTCAACAACACGTCTCCACCCTGAATCGGTATACTTAAGCAATGCGCGGTTTACACCAAAAGCATAAAGAGAGCCGTTTGCAATGCGCAACCCCGTTAAATACCACTTTTGATCCGTAGTGTGTCGCACAACATTCCAATTTCCATCTTGCCAAATGTGAAGCCCACCCAAAAAATCGATTGTGTGAAGGGCTTGATTATAGACAACAGGAGAACCGAGGTCATAATCAAAAACACCTATTAATGTTTCTTCAGAGCCGCGAACTTCTACGACGTAACTTTGATCGGGATTTGCAAAACCTTCTTCATCCATCAAATAGCATATCATATATACTTCATCGTCAATTCCGTTGCATATTTTTGCTCCAAAAAGGTTTTCCCCAAGCATGTATTCCATTCAAAAATCTCCTTTGATGGGAATCTGAAATTAAAGCAGAGTTGGTGCCGAGCTTTGAGATGCGGTAGCGTTCCCGCGTCCCGTTTTTAGCGGCCCTGAAGGAGTTGAGCCCGGAGGAGCCACAAGCTCTGTCGTTTCTGTGCATCCAAGATTATCTTCATAATAGGCCTTGAGCGCTAAAGAGATACACATTAACTGATGATCGTCAAATGTTCCCAGGTCCATCATTGATTGAACCCCAGCCTCGCGAGCGTCTTTATAAGTCCAAATTCCATTTGTTGCCCGAGTTGCGGCTTCTGCTCTTGAAGAATCATGCGCCATACGATGCCCTGCTCCCTCCGACTGCCCGTCTTCCAAGCAAATGCAAGGTGCTTCAGAATCATCGTAACCAACTGCAGGGTGGGTGCTAGCACCAAGAAACTGATTTCGTAATGTTTTCCAACCTCGCCCAAGCGCTGCAGCCCCAGCAACCGCAGCCGCTTGAAACCGATTTTCAGGCATTGAACGCCAAGAAGGCTCACCAGTGCCTGGGCTTCCTCTTCGCGCAAATGAACAATTATCGACGATATGGTGCGCTTGGTATCCTTTAGGGCATTGGCCAGCTTTATAGACTGCCATCCATTCCGAATTAAAAGCGTCACAATCCCCCGACGCCAAGTTCAAAGCAGCTACGTGAATCATTGGCGGCGTATTCCCCACCGGTGATGCATGATTGTTCGTCGTCAAATCCGACATCCGCACCACGGATTCACCTTCAAATTTCACATCATTTGACCAAGAATTAAAGTAGGACTTGCCGGTATTCTTGGACGAGACCACACCCTTCTTCGCCGCCGCACCCGCCTCGTCACCAGAGGTTTTGGACATGTCCGATTTGTTCTTCAGGTTAACAGTCTTGTCCTTAATTTTAACCTTGCCCGTCCCCTTCTCGGTATCCCCCGCCATGGCAAAGTTCGGATAAGGCACCGGAATCCCCGGCGGCGTGGCGGGGTTCTCTGGAGGGGTCATGCACACATCCGGAAACGCGGCTATCGTTTTGGCGCTGACCGCT
>JAFLKA010000482.1 GCA_022712735.1 Marinosulfonomonas sp.
AATGGTTTTAACGGTGCAGAACTAGCCCGCCCTAATCACAGGGTGCCGCCGGATAGCGAAGAAAGCTGTCAGGCCTGATCAGCGGGCGGGTTATTCCAGCTCCACCAGCAAATCCTTGGCGTCAATCTGCCCGCCCGCCTGAACATGCACAGCCTTCACCACCGCGTCACGTTCGGCGTGGATGCCGGTTTCCATTTTCATCGCTTCAATGGTCAACAACAGGTCGCCCTCAAATACCTCTTGCCCTGCCGTTACCGCGACAGTCGCGACCACGCCGGGCATCGGCGCGCCGATGTGGTTCGGGTTGCCTTGCTCGGCTTTCGGGCGTTGGGCGGTTTGGGATTTGATCAGACGGTTGGGTACGCGGATGGTGCGCGGTTGGCCGTTGAGTTCAAAGAACACCTTCACGTCGCCATCCTCGTTGGTTTCACCCACCGCTTGCAGCCGGATTTCCAGCGTTTTGCCAGGGTCAATTTCGGCGGTGATTTCCTCGCCCGCAACCATACCATAGAAAAACGCGCGGGTGGGCAGGGTGCGCACGGGGCCGTACTGGCGATGGCGGCCCATGTAGTCCAGAAATACTTTGGGATACATCAGGTAGCCGTTCAGGTCCTCGTCATCGACTTTGAACCCATCAAGTTCCTTGGACAGCTCAATACGGCTGGCTTCCAGATCAACCGGTTTCAGGTGTGCGCCGGGCCGCGAGGTATCGGGTTTGTCGCCCTTCAAAACCTTATCAATGAACGCCGCAGGAAACCCGCCGGGGGGCTGGCCCAGATTGCCGCGCATCATGTCGATCACGCTGTCAGGGAAGGACACATCATGGTCAGGGTCTTCGACCTGCGCGCGGGTCAGGTTCTGGGACACCATCATCAACGCCATATCGCCGACCACTTTGGAGGACGGCGTGACCTTGACGATATCGCCAAACATCTGGTTCACGTCGGCATAGGTTTGCGCCACCTCGTGCCAGCGTTCCTCAAGCCCCAAGGAACGTGCCTGTGCCTTCAGGTTGGTGAACTGCCCACCGGGCATTTCATGCAGGTAAACCTCGCTTGCGGGGGCCGCGAGGCCGGATTCAAACGCCACATACTGGGCGCGCACCGCTTCCCAGTAATCCGAAATCTGGCGCACGTTTCCAATGTCGATGCCGGTGTCGCGCTCCGTATGGCGCAGGGCCTCGACGATGGAGCCCAGACAGGCCTGCGAGGTGCCGCCGGAAAACGCATCCATCGCCACGTCAACCGCATCAACGCCCGCGTCGCTTGCCGCAAGGATCGTTGCGCCCGCAATGCCGGATGTGTCATGGGTGTGGAAATGGATTGGCAGGCCGACCTCTTCTTTCAACGCTTTGACCAGCACCGTGGCCGAGGCGGGTTTCAACAGCCCCGCCATGTCTTTTAGCCCCAGAATATGTGCGCCTGCGGCTTTCAAATCCTTGCCCATGGCCACGTAGTATTTCAGATCGTATTTGGCCCGATCTGGGTTCAGGATATCGCCAGTATAACAAATGGTGCCTTCGCAGACCTTATCGGCCTTAATCACCGCGTCCATCGCCACGCGCATGTTTTCAACCCAGTTCAGACTGTCAAACACGCGGAATACGTCAACGCCACTGGCGGCGGCTTGGCGCACAAATTCCTGCACCACGTTATCGGGGTAGTTGGTGTAACCCACCCCGTTGCTGGCGCGCAGCAGCATTTGGCTCATTACATTTGGCATGGCACGGCGCAGGTCGCGCAGGCGTTGCCACGGGCATTCCTGCAAGAACCGATAGGCCACATCAAAGGTCGCGCCGCCCCAGCATTCCATGCTGAACAGTTGCGGCATATTGGCGGCATAGGCGGGGGCGACGCGGATCATGTCAATTGACCGCATACGGGTGGCCAGCAGGGATTGGTGCCCGTCGCGCATGGTGGTGTCGGTCAGCAGCAGTTGCTTTTGCGCCGCCATCCAGTCGGCCACGGCTTGCGGTCCCTTTTCCTCCAGCAAGGTGCGGGTGCCCGCCACAGGCTCGGCTTGCGGGGCAGGGGGATGCGGGATTTTTGCCTGTGCTGACGGTTCGGGACGATCCGTTGTCTCAGGGTGGCCGTTGACGGTGATGTCCGCCAGATAGGTCAGGATTTTGGTGGCACGGTCGCGGCGTTTGGTGAATTTGAACAGCTCCGGCGTGTTGTCGATAAATTTGGTGGTATAAGTATTATCCAGAAAGGTCGGGTGTTGCAGCAGGTTTTCCACGAACGCGATATTGGTCGACACACCGCGTACACGGAATTCGCGCAAGGCCCGATCCATCCGCGCAATCGCGGCCTCGGGCGTTTGGGCGTGCGCAGTGATTTTCACCAGCAGGCTGTCGTAATACCGCGTGATCACCCCGCCCGCATAAGCGGTGCCGCCATCCAGTCGGATGCCCATGCCGGTGGCCGAACGATACGCAGTGATGCGGCCATAATCGGGGATGAAATTATTCTGCGGATCCTCGGTGGTGATGCGCGATTGTAGGGCGTGGCCGTTCAGATGGATGTCGGCCTGCGTTGGTTTTCCAGTGGCTACGGCCACGGATTTCCCCTCGGCAATCAGGATTTGCGCCTGAACGATGTCGATGCCGGTGACTTC
>JAFLKA010000324.1 GCA_022712735.1 Marinosulfonomonas sp.
CGCGTTTTTTATGTGAAAAGGGCTTGCGCCCCTTGGGTAAACCGCGTTATGACGCGGCTCGGCAAGGGTGATTAGCTCAGTTGGTAGAGCGCTTCGTTTACACCGAAGATGTCGGGAGTTCGAGCCTCTCATCACCCACCATCGGCCTTTTGCGCAGCAAAATGCTACCAACATCCGAAATAGAGTGCTAGTGCTAGGCGACAGTCGTTTCGCAGAAACGATGAGAGCCTCGTGTGTTCGATGAAACTCCCTTCACCCACCACTTTCCTTCTTATATTGCGAGCGTCAGATGGCCGATAAATACCCCGAAATATTTGTGCTGCGGCACGGCCAAACCGAATGGAACCTTGCGGGACGATTCCAAGGGCGTATGGATTCCGAGCTGACGGCGAAAGGGCAGGCACAGGCAGGCGGTCAGGCGGGTCTGCTGGCAAGGGCCGTTGAGGGGCGGAGCGGGCTCTCTGCCTTCGCAAGCCCACAGGGGCGGGCGGTGAAAACCGCGGCGATTGCACTTGCCCCTTTAGGGCTGGCCGCCACGCAAGATGCGCGCTTGTGCGAAATATCTTTTGGGAAATGGGAAGGCCTGAGTTTTGAAGAGATTACCAAGGGCTGGCCCGAGCAAATGAAACATGCTGAACAAGGTGAATTCGATTGGCAATTTAACGCACCAGGCGGTGAAATTTTCGATGTTATGCAAGCGCGAGTCGAGGCTTTTTTATCCTCATTGAGTGCTCCGAGTATCATCATCACACATGGTATTACATCACGGTTGTTGCGCGGGACCTGGTTGGGAAAAACGGATAGTGATCTGGGCGAACTGATGGGCGGGCAGGGGTGTGTTTACCACTTACGCGACGGGCAGCAGGTGATGTTGGAAGGTTAAGCAGGGGCTGCGGGCAAAGTATTTTCGTAAAAGCTGTCAGAACGGCTTGACGCCTATCGCCCATAGTCCTAGAACGCCCAAACAGATCGCCGCTTGGTGGTTTGTTAAAGTGCGCGGTTGTAGCTCAGTTGGTTAGAGTACCGGCCTGTCACGCCGGGGGTCGCGGGTTCGAGTCCCGTCAACCGCGCCACTTATCCCCCCAATGGTGAAAGAAGCAGTATGTCATTCCTCGACAAAATCCCGATGCAAATGACAGTGATTATGGCCATTTTTCTGGGGCTGTCGCCGTTTGTGCCGGAACCACATCTGTTTGAAAAACTGAAGATGCTGATGGCGGGGACGTTGGTGAAGCCGATTGATATTGTCGATTTGCTGTTTCACGGTACCCCATCGGTAATATTGGTCGCCAAATTGTTGCGGCTGCGCAACGGTGCAGGGAAGGGTTAAGCCATGTGGGAAATGCTGGAACAACTGCCGCTATCCTATGCGGTGATCGCTGCGGCCACGCTGGGGCTAGCGCCGTTTGTGCCCGAGCCGCATATCTGGGAAAAGATCAAGATGATCAAGGCGGGCACGTTGAAGCGCCCGATTGATGTGTTTGATTTTATCTTGCACGCGGCCCCGTTTGTGGTGCTGGTGGCGAAATTGGTGCAGATATCTATCAGCTAAGGGCGGGCAAATATTTTGAAAATATTTGGGTAAAATCCTTTCAAAGGATTTTGTCTACTTTGCCAGCGCCGCCAATATCCGTGCCCAACTGCGCGTGCCCTTGTGAAAACTCTCCATATCGTATTTTTCATTCGGCGAATGGATCGCGTCGTCATCGCGACCGAAACCGATCAGCATGGCGTCCATATCCAGGATATCCTTGAAAAACCCTGCAATCGGGATTGAACCGCCACACCCGATATAGGAGGCGGGGCGGGGCCATTCATCCGTTAACGCTTGGCGAGACTTCTCGAACGCCGGATTGTCGGTGGCCATTTGCGAGGCGGGCGCGCCACGGCTGGGGGAAAATTCGGCCGTAAAATCCGAGGGCAGGTGGGCGTTGATATATTTGACAAAGCTTTCGTGGATCCTGTCGGGGTCCTGGGTGCCAACCAGCCGGAAGCTGATCTTGGCGTGGGCCTCGGCGGGCAGCACGGTTTTGAACCCGTCACCGGTGTAGCCGCCCCAAATGCCGTTCACCTCGGCGGTGGGGCGTGACCAGATCATTTCAAGCGGGGTGCGGTCCCGCTCCCCTGCGGGCACCGACAGCCCCACGTCGTTCAGATAGGTTGCGTGATCAAAGGCAAGGCTTTGCCACTGGCTGCGTATTTCATCTGACAGTTCCGGCACATCGTCATAGAAACCCTCTAGCGTGATGCGGCCTTGATCGTCATGTAGCCCAGCGATGATATTTGACAGCACATGGATCGGATTGCCCGCCAGCCCGCCATACATGCCCGAATGCAGATCACGTGCCGCACCCTTGATGCTGAATTCTTCCGTTATCATGCCGCGCAACTGGGTGGTGATGGCGGGCACCGCACTTTCAAACAGGCCAGTGTCACAGATCATGGCGATGTCGGCTGTCAATTCCTCGGCGTTGTCCTGCATGAACGGCACCAGTGAGGGCGAGCCGGATTCCTCTTCGCCCTCGAAAAAGATCGAGACCTTGATCGGCAATTCACCATGCACCTGAACCCAAGCGCGGCAAGCCTCGACAAAGGTCATCAACTGGCCTTTGTCGTCGCTTGACCCGCGCCCGCGAATGATCACGCCTTTGTCGGTTTCCTCTAATGCGGGCTCGAACGGCGGGGTGTCCCACAGATCAAGCGGATCCACCGGCTGCACATCGTAGTGGCCGTAAAACATGACGTGGGTGCCGGAACCCTTTGCGTGGGCCATGACCATCGGATGGCCCGTGGTTTTGCGTTTGCTGGCGTCAAAGCCGATGGTC
>JAFLKA010000281.1 GCA_022712735.1 Marinosulfonomonas sp.
CACCGCCACAGGCACAGTCCTGATCGCGGCTGACGGGATCAATTCCGGCTTGCGGGCTGGCTTCTACCCCGACGAGGGCCCCGCAGTTTGGGGCGGCACCATGATGTGGCGCGGCATCACCAAGGGGCCACGGTTTCTGACGGGGCGCAGTATGGCAATGGCGGGTGACAAGGATTGCAAATTCGTTTGTTACCCGATTGGCGACACCAAAGATGGCGGTAGCCTGATCAACTGGATCGCGGACCTGACCCTGCCCCCGAATTACGACTGGCTGGCACAAGACTGGAACCGCACTGGCCTACGCGCGGATTTCGCACACCGCTTTGCCGAAATGAAATTTGACTGGCTGGATATCCCCAAACTGATTAGCGATGCTTACGGCATATGGGAATTTCCGATGGTGGATCGCAACCCGCTGCCACAATGGAGCTTTGGCCCCGTCACCCTGCTGGGCGATGCGGCGCATGCGATGTATCCGATCGGCTCGAACGGCGCCACCCAGGGCATCATTGACGCCCGTATTCTAGTGCGGGAATTGCGCGATCACGGGGTCGGGCAGGGGGCGCTAAAGGCTTATGATATAGTGCGACGCGAGGCGGTGAACGCGGTGGTGCTGGCCAATCGCGGCGATGGACCGGACAAGGTGCTGGACATTGTGGCGGAGCGCGCACCGGACGGGTTTGACGATATTGAGGCGGTGATGCCGCTTATGGAACGTCAGGCCTTTGCGGATCGCTATAAAGCAGTGACAGGCATGACGATTGACGCGTTGAACAAACGGCCCGCTATTTTAGCGGTGTAGGAACAGGCAAGAGCAGGGAAACGAGCAAATGGTATTGGCAAAATCGGCCGAACTGCGGGTGGGCAAGTGGCTGGAGAAAATCACCAGGGCGCTGGCCTATGGCGGCGGCTTTATTCTGGCGCTGATTGCGCTGGTGACTGTGGCCTCGATCATCGGGCGGTTCTTTTTGTTTGCGGGGCTTGGCCCGATCAGAGGCGACTATGAAATCGTTGAAATGGGCAGCGCCATTGCGATTTTTGCCTTCATGCCGTTTGCCCAGTTCAAACGCGCCCATGTGGTGGTTGATATTTTCACCATGCGCCTGCCGCAGCGGTTCCAGACCTTTCTGGGTTTTATCGGTGACAGCCTGATTGCGCTGGCCAGCGGTGTGCTGGTCTGGCGGTTCTGGTTGGGGCTGGGCGAGAAAGTGCCCTATGGCTCGGACACGCTTCGTAGCGCCTTATCAATGGGTTCCAAGCCGTTCTTTGCCGAAACCACCTATGAGCTGAGCGTGCCGATCTGGATGCCATATTCGCTGGCCTTTGTCGGGGCGGCGCTGTTTTTCATTACCAGCCTGTTCACCATGTGGCGCAGCCTGAACTGGACCTTGGAAGGTCGGGAGTATCAACCATGACCGGACTAGAAATTGCAATCCTTGCCTTTGTTTTGATGCTGCTGGCGATATTCGTGCGGGTGCCGATTGCCATTGCCATGGGGCTGGCCGGATTTTTCGGCATGTGGGCGTTTTTGGGCAAAACCGCGCCCACCTTGGGCCTGCTGAAAACGCTGGGGTATGACACGTTTTCCAGCTATTCGCTGTCGATCGTGCCGCTGTTTTTGCTGATGGGGCAGTTTGCCACCAAATCGGGCATGTCGGCGGCGCTGTTCGAGGCCGCCTCCGATTGGCTGGGCCACCGCAAGGGCGGCATCGCGATGGCGGCTGTCGGCGGCTGTGCCGGTTTCGGCGCGGTCTGTGGATCATCGCTGGCCACCGCCAGCACCATGGGGCAGGTGGCCCTGCCCGAAATGCGCAAACGCGGCTATTCGGACGCGCTGTCGACCGGTGTGTTGGCGGCGGGGGGCACATTGGGCATCCTGATCCCGCCCTCGGTCATTCTGGTGATTTACGCCATGCTGGCCGAGCAAAACATTGTTAAACTGTTCATGGCGGCGATGATCCCCGGATTGCTGGCCGCCGCAGGCTATATGCTGACGGTGGCGATCTATGTGCGGGTGCGCCCGGATTCGGCGGGCACCGCCCCGCGGGTTCCCTACAGGAAGCGGTTCAAAACCCTTGTCAGGGTCTGGCCCGTGGTGGTGATATTCGGGCTGGTGATTGGCGGTATCGCGGGCGACTGGAACTGGGCACGCCCCGGCATTCAGGCGCTGTTCTCGCCAACCGAAGGTGCCGCTGTCGGGGCGGTTGCGACGGGGCTATACGGAGTGATGACCGGTGGCTTGAACTGGCGCGGTTTTCTGGATTCGGTGCTGTCGACGGCCAATGCCACCGCGATGATCTTTCTGATCATTCTGGGCGCGCAGGTGTTCAACTCGTTCCTTGCCACCACGCAGGCCCCGCAGCAACTGGCCGAATGGATCCTTGGCCAGGGGTTTCGCCCCTTTGTGGTGCTGACCATCATGTTGCTATTCTATCTGGTGTTTGGCTGCATCATGGACAGCCTGTCGATGATCCTGCTGACCATCCCGATTTTCCTGCCCATCATCGAGGTGCTGGATTTCGGCATGAGCGCCGAGGACACCGCGATCTGGTTCGGCATCCTTGCGCTGATTGTGGTCGAGGTCGGGTTGATCACCCCGCCGGTGGGGATGAACCTGTTTATCATCAATTCGATGGCCAAGGACGTGCCAATGATCAAAACCTATCAGGGGGTGTTTCCCTTCGTGATGTCCGATCTGGTGCGGGTGGTGGTGCTGGTAATGTTCCCGGGGATCACCCTGTGGCTGGTCGGGGTGATGTTTTAGCGGAGTTCGGTGATTTTCCTATGGACGCGCACGAGCGTCGACTATAGGAACTTTCCTTAGTGATTTGCGTTTGACTGGAATCGTAATTCACCCCAAGTGTGGGCGAATTGCGATACTCTAATCTAATGTAAACGCAAAGCACTGTAGTGGCCCGAGTGGCGGAATGGTAGACGCAGGGGATTCAAAATCCCCCGATGGTAACATTGTGCGAGTTCGAGTCTCGCCTCGGGCACCACTAAAACTTTTATCCTATTGATAATTAATCAATATTATTAGTATGAAAAATACAGGCCACCTTTTAGACCACCCAATTTACACCGCTTTGCACGATGCAACATAGCGAAACATACCGATTCCATTTCAACCTATAGTCATTTGGAACTCTCACCGATACACTCTACCCACCTAGGTATAGTCGTAACCTTGGGCATCGCGATGCTCTTCAACTGAGGAGATATCGTGATGAGGATGATTTCGAAACGCCAATTGAAGGAGTTGGTTCTTTATTCACCGCAACATGTTGCACGTCTGGAAAAGGCTGGGAAATTTCCAATGCGGGTACAACTTGGCCCGAACAGAGTGGGATGGGTTGAAAGTGAAATACTGGACTGGCTGCAGAAAAGGTTGGATGAAAGAGAGAACGCCTGACCGACACTCCCTTTGGGAGTAGGGTGGCTGGGCTTGCAAGACTGGCCACCCAACCAACGTGACTATACATATAGCAGTAATATCCGATATAATTTTTCTATGATGATCGATATTCAGAACATAGATGACAAGGCTGAGTTACTTGCTCATTCACGCCTCCTTTTCGCGATGCAACGAACCTTTCAATACATTGAGGAACATTATGGCATCGGCCTAACCAGATCCAAAGCATTCAACCGGAAATTCACCCATTGGGCGGCGGGACACTACGATTGGCCGGAATACGCTCTTGCAAAATTGCTGCGCGTGAACAAAGTCTTGAACGAAGAAGATGTTCCGCCGGTTATGGTTGTCCATGATTTGATGGTGTTGGCAAAGCTGGGCCGATCATACAAAGGCACATTTCGGATGACAGCAAAGGCCAAAGCACTTGCCAATAATCTTGGCAAGCTGTTTACCGAGTTGGTCCAAGCCTTTCTGTTTCAATACGATCATGGTCAGATGAGCCGATTTGGCGATGTTGCCCCTGGAAATTGGGATGTATTCTTGAATGTGATCAATGTCGAGGTAGAGGGCGGTGTGACCGAAGCTGACTTGGTTAAAACCTTCTACGGTGTGGAGGATATGTCAGACGCATTTAATCGTGAGTATCATTGGTATAAGAGTTCGTTGTTCATCACGGTGCTTCGTCCACTATGTTGGATAGGGTTTCTAGAGGAAACACGCGAAGGTGACGATCTGCTTACACCACGTATATACACCAAAACGCCGCTTTGGCGGGCTTGTTTGCAGCTGGATACCGATGATATGTTGCCAACAACCAAGCTGGTTTGAAACTAAGCCCCCCTTTACTCTGATGCGTGTCACTGCGGCTGGACCTCGATTTCTGAATGGCTACAATATAGGTCCAGAACATGCCGCCGCCTTTTGTGTTGCGGCTGGACCTCGATTTCTGAATGGCTACAATACGCCTGATCCGGCAACCATTGGCCTAGTT
>JAFLKA010000124.1 GCA_022712735.1 Marinosulfonomonas sp.
TCACCAAAATATTTGGTGATCGCTGCCGTCAATGTCGTTTTACCGTGATCAACATGGCCGATTGTGCCGATGTTAACGTGCGGTTTATTACGTTCAAACTTTTCCTTAGCCATCTGTTTAGGCACCTCATATTGGGGGGCCATATGGCCCAGTTCACATGAGCGGGGATTTATTAAGTTTGCGCTGTAAAATCAAGTGCCAGATTGAGGAGGCTGGATAACCTTGCCCCGCAGTGTTTTGGGGCAACAATGATCACCAGCGCTTACATAAAGATGCTGAGTTAGTTATTTTCATTCGTTGCCGGCGTGGCTTTTACCTCTAGTGGCGGCATGCCAAACCATTCAGGGTTTTCCAGCAGGTATTTGTGAATAATCCTTGCGGCGTTCCGCGACAGGTTTTGCATCTGCACCGCCTTGGAATTAACCAACCCCGACCCAATAATAAACGTGCTTTTCTCTGACCGTTCAAACACTGTCAGTTGCTTTGGTTCCTCAGTCAGTTTTTGCCCCGTTGCATCATCCCAGACATTCACGCTGATGATCAGCACGGATTTGGGGGTGGCAACCAGCGGCACACCGGGAATGGCCAGAACATAGGCATCAACATGGGTGCCAATATGGAAATATTTGTCGCCTTCATATCGGCCAAGGCGGGCGTCGATTGCAGTTTTCAGCGCCGCCTCCCAATCATCCGGATCACCCTTGCGCGATAGTGGGCCTGCATTCGCGGCGTCTGCAACGATGATATTATGCCCCAACAGGAAATTCCCCATCGGCACAGGTGGTTGCGACAAATCCTCGATGCCGCCACAGGCAGCAAGCACCCCCAGAACACAGGTCAAAACAGTCACACGGATGGCAGAGATAAGCGGCATTAACAGATTCCCCCTAATGGCAGTTCTTTCGAGATACAGCAGCATCACCCTTTGCGCAATCCTTCCGGAATTGCCAATCCCGCGCACCTATCTATACTCGGGCATAACAGGGAGCAGAGTGATGCCAACCCAGACCCAAAACATTCCCGTCAAAGTTCCGCTGGTGACCGAGCCGTGGGGGATTTTGCGCTCGCTTGCCACCGCGCGGCGCAATGTGCTGGAGATTTTACCCGAGATTTCGACCCGCCAACCTATTGTATCAGGCAAGACCGGCAAACGCTGGCATATGGTGATGGACCCTGACGCCTTGCGCCATATTCTAAAGGACGGATTGCGCAATTACCCCAAATCCGATGTCACCAAGAACATCCTGCGCCCCGCGATTGGCGACAGCCTGTTTATTGCCGAAGGGGCGCATTGGCACTGGCAACGCCGCGCCGCCGCGCCCGCCTTTTCATGGCGAAATATCAGTAACCTTGGGCCTGTGATGAGCCTTGCTGCCGATCACGTCACGAAACGGCTGGAATCGACACAGGGGCAAGCCGTCGATCTGTTCGACGAAATGACCGCCACCACATTCGAGGTGATTTCCGACGTTACCTTTTCCGGCGATGAAGGGTTTGACCGCGCCGCAATCCACAAGGCCATCGACAGTTATATCGACCAGACCGCGAAAATTTCCCTGCTCGATATTCTGGGCGTTCCGTCATGGGTGCCGCGTCCGTCACGGTTGATGTCATCGGGGGCATTGAAGCAAATGAAACGCGTGGCAGATAAGGCAATCGAGAACCGCGTGGGAACCGATGCAAAGGATATTCCCGACCTGCTGGACCTGTTGCTATCGGGCGAAGACCCCGAAACCAAGCGCCGGATGAACACGGCTGAATTGCGTGACAACTTGCTGACCTTTATCGTTGCGGGCCATGAAACCACGGCATTAACGCTGGCATGGGCGTTGTATCTTTGTGCATTTGACCAAGGCGTTCAAACCCGCGCACGGGATGAGGCAACAGCGGTTCTGAACGGGCGCACCGCCACCGCCGATGACCTGGATGCGCTGCCCTACATTCGCCAGATCGTTGATGAAACGCTGCGCCTTTACCCGCCCGCCGCAATGCTGTCGCGCACAGCCCAGGCGCCTGATACCCTGTGTGACCGTGAAATTCGGGCGCGCGATACCGTGATGCTGCCGATCTATGCGCTGCACCGCAATCATCTACTGTGGGAAAACGCGGATGCGTTTGATCCTGACCGATTTGCCAAACCGAACAAGATTGATCCATTTGCCTACCTGCCCTTTGGCGCAGGGCCGCGGGTGTGCATCGGGTCCGGCTTTGCGATTCAGGAGGCGGTGATTATCCTTGCAACCCTGCTGTCGCGGTTCCGGTTTACACCCGTTGCCGGCCGTGATCCGAAACCTGTGATGATTCTGACATTGCGCCCCGAAGGCGGGGTATGGCTAAAGGCCGAGCGGCTTTAAGTAAACTTGTTATCCCTCGGGAACCCACGTGGTGCCATCCGCCCTGCGCTGGCGCGTTTACCGGTCCATTCTGCCAGCTCGGCTTCGGTGCGGGTCCGCCCCGCCGGATCAAGCCAGCTTAGGCCCTCGGCCAGAACAAAGGTGGTGGCATCAGACAGCCCGCCGTCCTTGTATTTCTGCAACCGCACGCCCTTGCCACGACCCATTTCAGGCAGTTCTGCAATCGGGAACACCAGAACCTTGCGGTTTTCACCAACGCAAGCGATGTGATCCCCCGTAACCGCATGGCACACATGCGCACGGGTTTCACCACGTACATTCAGCACTTGTTTGCCGGTGCGGGTCTGGGCCAAAACGTCATCCTCGGCCACCACAAACCCGTCGCCTGCGGTTGAGGCGACCAGCAGCTTGCGCCCCGCCTTGTGGATAAACAGATCAATAATTTCGGCCTCATTGGGTAGGTCAACCATCAGGCGCAACGGCTCGCCCATGCCGCGACCGCCGGGCAGACTGGCGGCGGACAGGGTGTAAAACCGCCCGTTGCTGCCAAACACCAGCAAACGATCCGTGGTCTCGGCGTGGAACATAAACCGCGCCTCGTCGCCATCCTTGAATTTCAACTCGCGGGTCAGATCAACGTGGCCCGACATCGCCCTGATCCAACCCATTTTGGAACAAACCACGGTGATCGGTTCGCGATCAATCATCGCCTCGATCGGCACTTCTTCCACCTCGCCCGCTTCGGCAAACAGGGTGCGCCGCGCGCCGCCCTCGTAATCACGACCAAATTTCTTGCGGGTTTCGCGCAGCTGTTCAGAAATCCGCGCCCATTGCAGATCATCGCTTTCCAGCAGGTCCTCAAGCGCGGCCCGCTCGATCATCAACGCGTCACGTTCACGAACCAGTTCAATTTCCTCGAGCCGGC
>JAFLKA010000409.1 GCA_022712735.1 Marinosulfonomonas sp.
CACGTGTTTTCCATTCATTGTCACAGTTCTTGCCATCCTGCGTCAGGCCATCGGCTTGCAACAATCCCCACCCAATATGCTGATCATCAGTCTGGCGTTGTTTTTAACCTACTTCGTAATGGAACCTGTATTCACCGAAGCCTGGGTCACAGGAATCGAGCCCTTGATCAATGACACGATCAGTGTCGAGGAATCATTCACAAAAGCGATTTCACCTTTTCGCCACTTCATGGCTGCGCGCATTGATCCGGATACCTTTGAATCCCTGGTTGCATTGCGCCCCGATGCAAAACTTGTCGGTGAAACATCAGCCCAGCCACTTTCACTTCTGGTGCCTTCATTTCTGCTGTCCGAAATTGAGCGGGCATTCGAGATCGGCTTTTTGATCTTCCTGCCTTTTTTGATTATCGACCTCGTCGTTGCGGCGGTTCTGATGTCTATGGGGATGATGATGGTCCCACCAGCAATCGTATCGCTTCCCTTCAAGCTTGCATTTTTTGTTGTTGCCGACGGGTGGAGCCTTGTTTCAGGTGCGCTTGTAAGAAGCTACTTTTAGCGCCACACTTACCTCACCACAAACTCGGCATGAAGGGCACCCGCGGCTTTTATGCTTTTCAATATGTCGATCATATCTCGGGGGGATACGCCCAGCGCATTCAGCCCCGCGATAACCTCGGACAGGGATGTTCCTTCTGACAGCTCTGCCAACCCGATCCCCGGCTCTTCTTGGATGGATGCCGATGTGCGGGGCACTACTACACTCTGGCCCGCGGCAAACGGGTTTGGTTGAACAACAATCGGCTGCTCTTCTATGCGCAGTGTCAGATTTCCTTGCGACACAGCCACGCGCGAAATTCGCACATCTTCGCCCAGAACGATTGTGCCCGACCGCTGATCCACAACAACCCGTGCTTTGCGCTGTGGCTCAACCAACACATTCTCGACTTTCGAGATTGCGTGCGCTGCGGACGCTTGGCGCGTTGCCTTGATATCCAACTCAACAGTTCCCGCATCCAGCATTCGCGCAACTGCACGGCCGAATAATTTGTTGATCGCCTGTTCAATACGCAAAGCCGTGGTAAAATCCGGCGTCCGCAACGCAAGCCTGATTTGCTCTAGCGCGGCAAAATCAAAATCGATTTCACGCTCTACATAGGCACCAGACGGAATGGAACCAGCCGTCGGCACCCCTTGAACAACGCTGCCCGCATCGCCGCTGGCGGATACGCCACCCGCAATGATTGTGCCCTGCCCGACAGCGTATATCTGCCCATCCGCTGCATTCAACGGGGTCATAATAAGGGTGCCCCCCAACAGACTTTTTGCGTCACCAATTGCGGAAACCGTCACATCAATCCGGCTGCCCGCACGTGCAAACGGGGGCAAATTAGCTGTCACAAAAACCGCAGCGACATTTTTAGGGCGAAATTGTTCGCCGGTGATATTTACCCCGAGGCGTTCCAGAATATTCGTCATAATATCTTCGGTGAACGGAGCATTTCGAATGCCATCACCTGTTCCATTCAACCCAACAACCAGCCCGTAACCGACCAGATCATTGCCACGCACACCGTCAAATTCGACCAGATCCTTGATCCGGATCGGGACGGCCAGTGAGACCGAAGGCAGCAAAAGAACAATTAGAATGAAAACAAAGATACGGTTGATCATCTTAGGAAATCCACAAGGCTTAGGCGCGACATGCGCGCGGTTAGGGCGTATAGCGTTTCCAGCTGGGTCTGGACGGCTTCCAGTTCGCTGGCAGCATCATATGGGTCGACCGACAAGAGTTCGGATTTAACAATCTCGAGCCCCGAAATCTCGGATACGGTTTGTGCAAAAACGGTATCAATCTGGGCCTCGACCGCGCCAACACCAGCGCGCATTTCGGTTTGTTTGTCTTGGGCCGTAAGCAATTCATTTCCTGCATTACGCAGCAGCAGGGCCTGTTCTGAAAGGTCACCCGCAAGGGCACCTTCGGAAACCAGAGCAGCGATTGCCAGACCTTTCAAAGTATCACGCACAGTAGAATTGGCCGCCGTAAATGGCAGATCCGCCTCTTGGCCAACCCCGATTTTGAACGGCGCAAGTGGTGTGGATGACCCCAGATAACCTGAAGTCTCAAACCCGCCTCCTGACGTGTTGAACCAATTGTCCACTGCCGTCTCTACACCTGCGGCGGTGGTCTGACCTGCGATTGCAATCTGCAAATCAGCAAGGATAGAATCTGCCGATGCAATTGCCGGACCATCTGTTGCAACCCCTGCAAAGATGCTACGCCCGCCCACCTGTGTATTCAGCGCCGAAACCACGGCATCAAATTTCTGGCGCACATCACTTGCGGTATTTTGAACCTGTGTTTGACTGGCAGAGTTGCCGGTGAGCAATAATGCGGAAACAGCGGCAGTGGTTTGCTCCTGCACCCTCTCTAACGCTGTCTGCATTGATGTTGCAAAATACGCTGCTTCATTTGATGCGCTTTTATAGGCCTCCAGTGATTTCAGCGATGTCTCGATTGTCGAAACCATTGTAAAATCACCCGAAAACCGCTTGGACACATCACTGGTGCGTCCAGTGGACAGTTCTTGCGACAATCGGGTGGCGGTGGTTTTAAGTTCGGTATTTTGACGCCGTATCATATAGGTCTGCGCCATGTCACCGATTGAGATGTAGCTCATGATCTATATCCTCAACAGGGTTTGAATTAACTCATCTATGGTCTGCATAACGCGGGCGTTGGCGGCAAAGGATTGCTCGACCAGTAACAGTTGCTGCATCTCGTAATCTGTATCGACACCATTTTGCAGTTCTTGAGTTTTCAAAGTGTCCACCTTGATTGAAGAGAACGCGATTTCGGCCTCGGCTGATTGCCGTTCAGAGCTGATTATCGAGAGGAAATCTGATGCCAGACCCGAGGCTGATCGTGCCGCAGTGGTAAAACTACCGGATACCGGTGGCTGCGTTTCGGTCAGTGCCGTCGACAGGTTTTGGAGTAATGTTGCGTTGCCAACTTCGCCCTGGGTGGCAGCCCCAATTCCATCGCGCAATCGCCAAACCGCGCCCCCTGCAACGGGATCAACCCGCGTGTTTATCGACAGTCGGGCAGAAAGCCCTGCTTGGTTTGCCGTATCAAAATAGGCTCCGGCATCGGTGAACAACCCTGCGTCTGTGGCGGTAAGGGTTGGGTCAACGGCGGGATCTTGAAACCGTTCAACCAGATCACGGGCCACAACGTCCAGATTGGTCTGTGCTGTGGTGGCCAATTCGTCGCGCACTTCAAACAATGCGGTCAATGATCCACCAGATAGAATGCCATTCCCGCCGGTGCTGACCGGATTGCCGTTCAGGGTTAGACCTGAAAGCGACCCTGCGCCCATTGTCATATCTTCGGTAATCAGGCCCACACTGGTAAATCCGATTTCCGCCGCACGACCATCCAGCAATATTGCACCACCCGTTGTGATCAGTGCAATCTGGCCCCGATCACGCGGCACGGCACGCATCGGCACAATCGACGAAATCTGATCCACCAACTGTTGTCTCTGATCCATCAAGGCAGACGTGTCCCGTCCGCTGCTGTTTTGGGTTAGAATTGCTTTGTTAAGGTCTTCGATCCGTTTTAGCGAGGTGTTCAACTGGTCAACTTGCTGCGAGATTGTTTGGTCCGCCTGGGTGCGCTGATTCTGGATTTCACGCGAGATTGTGTTGATATGATCGGTCACCCCTTGCGCATTACGCAGGACATTTTGCAAGCGCGGTTCGGAATCAGGACGGCTGGCAGCCTCTATAAAGGCAGCATCCAGCCCAGCCAACCGATCCGAGAGTGATCCGGCAGTGCCCGGTTCGCCAACGACATCTTCAATCCGTTGCAAGAACCCTGCATGGGTCGAGGATGCCCCCAATGACGCATCCGCCAACCGCCGATCAGCAATCACAACCTGATCAACAACACGCGATACGCCATCAATATGAACACCTGCCCCTTCGCCGCCCAGCACGCGGGATGACAGGTCCAGCTCCCGCCTGCCATACCCGTCTGTCAGCGCGTTTGCGATGTTTGACGACACGACTTCGGCTGCCCGCGACGATGCGGTCAGGCCTGACAGGGCATTGGATAGTGCGCTTGACATACTCATGGTCTAGCCTCCTTCAATCCCCCCGGTTATCGTTTGATATTCGTTGTCTCCTGCAGCATTTCGTCCACTGTCTGGATCACTTTGGCGTTTGAGGAATAGGCGCGCTGTGTCTCGATCAGCGCGGTCAACTCGCCAGCCACATCAGTGGTTGAACTTTCACGGGCAAACCCCTCAACGGAACCCGTCGGGCCATCACCTGCGTCCCACAAAAAGAACGAGCCTGAGCTGGGGGAAACCTGATAGGATTGATTGCTCAGTGACGTCAGACCATTTGTATTTGGCACATCAACCAGCGGGACCTGATATATTCGCCGAATAAAACCTGTATCATATGTGGCTGTAATAAAACCGTTATCATCAATTTCAACCGATGTCAGATTACCAACAGGAGAACCATCCTTGGTAATCGATGTTGGGGCAAAGCTGTCGGACAGTTGCGTTAACCCATTCGGGTCTCCAACTTTACCGATGGTCATGGTCAGGGGCCCACCATCAACCGTCAGGGCCAATGTACCATCTGCCGCATTATATGCCCCACCCGAAACAGCTGTGACCGAGGCAAGCGTACCACCATTGGCGCGCGTATCATCAAAAACCAGCGTGTATTCCCCGATCACAGCACCGGCCTGAGCCGAATCCTTGATCTGCATGGTCCATGTATTTGAGGAGCCGGTACCGGGAACCGTTGGTATGAATGTAATGTCTAGCGTCTCTGATGTTCCTAGATTGCCGAAATACTCAACCGACAACGGAAGTGTATCCCCGGCTGCGCCCGCTGCCGTATCGGTTGCCGGTAGGTTTACACCCAAGTTCATAGTCGTAGTCGGGTCGCCCGCACTTTGGTTGGCATTGATCACAACCGGCTCAAGACCTGAAATCGTATCCCGCGGATACGTCGAAATTGTCCCATCGGATTCTGCTGGCCAACCCAATAGTACCAGACCGGATTCTGTTTTCAAAACCCCGTTTGCATCGGTGTGAAACGACCCTGTTCTGGTCATCATCAATGGCTGATCACCAGATGTGTTCCCAAGCGAAACTGCCGTGGTCACAGGCAACATCCCGCGCCCACCAACCGCAATATCCATTGCATTACTGGTCCCCACCAACGCGCCACGTTCTTCAATCAGCCGTACGGTCGACGCCCGAACACCGCCCGCCGAATAGGTGCCGGACCCAGGGTTGTTATTAATTACAAGAGATTCAAAATCGGCCTCGGCTCGCTTGTAACCATAGGTGCCGGAGTTTGCGATATTGTCGGCAATTGTTGCCAGACGTGTGGCGTTGGCCGCGAGGCCTGCAACGCCTGCATTTAGCGAAGAAGATATTGTCATGGTGCGCCTTTCTGCTGCATCAACCCCATAGGGTCTCGGCAAACAGCAATAAGGACGCGCCATTAACAGGGCGCTAACAAGTAAAATGCTATTTATTTTACCGGCATTCCGGACTTACCTTTATCCTGTAAATTTCAACCCCTACTTATTGGTGCGCAACAGGATCAATTCCATTCGGTTGTTCCGTACCGCCATCGGATTTGTGACGGCAGGTTTGCGATCTGCATACCCTGTCACCCGCTGGATACGCCGCGTATCAAACCCTGCCCCTTCCAACAGTCGCCGCAACTGATCCGCGCGGGCCGATGACAGATCCCAAACCGGATTTTCCACCAACACAATGGGGTGCGACCTGATATGTCCGTTCACTGCAACCTCGTTTTTTACAATACCAAAGACATCCGCCATCATCTTGGCGATCTCTTTCAACATAGGGGTTGGCATGGCAGTGCCTTCCTCGAACAATGGCACATCATCCAGATCAAACAGCTCGATGATCAGACCCTCGTCAGTAACGCGAGTCACGATGTGTTTCATCGCATTGTCCATCACCAGACTTTCACCGCCGCCACCCGACAGCATCGATTCCACCTCGGATAAACTGTCTTCATCCCCGGAGGATGTTCCGCCGGTGCTATCCTGCATTGCAGCCGCAAAAACCGCAGCCCCCGTGCCGTTACGCGCCAATGTGTCTTCGGTGAAAACACTATCCCCGCCAAAGGCACCATCGCCGCCGCCCGAAACCCGGGCCATCGGAATCGTCGGACTAAAATAGTCCGCAATCCCCTTACGTTGACTCTCAGTTGTCGCGTTCAACAGCCACATCAGCATAAAGAAGGCCATCATGGCCGTCACAAAATCAGCATAGGCAACTTTCCAGGCACCACCATGGTGCCCGCCGCCTGCAATGATTTTTTTACGCTTGATGATAATGACTGGCGCGTTTGCTTGCGCACTCATTCCACCACCTCGTTTATTCACCCACCGATAGGGATAACAGGCAGATGTAAACGCGCGCTTAACCTTTCAAATTGTCTGGATTTAGCGTTTCAAGCAGTCAAACAAACGCCCAAAGGCTGGCGTCACAGGGTTGATTGAAAATTCTTTCATTACCGCGAACATCATGGCCTGATTGACGGTAACCACCGGTTTGTTCAGTTCTGCCTCTATCTTCCTGATTGCTTTGAGCGCCCGTAAATCTGTGCAAGCCATCACTATCACTTGGGCCTCTTCACAATCAGCCCGCACCGCCAGATCAAAAACATCATCCGGCGTCAACTCACCTTGTTCATGGTTGCTTAACGCTTTGCCGACATCCGCGCATTTTACGGTCTCGATCCCTGCATCCGCCAAAAACCGCATCGCCTGCGCGTTCACCCCGCCAACATAGGGCGACGCGAACCCTACTTTGTTTGCGCCCAATTCGCGCAGTGCTGCTAGCATCGCACCTGCTGCCGTAATCGCCTTGGCCCCTGTCGCTGCTCTAATCCTGCCCGCCAAGTCACGATCAAAATCCAGACCATGTGTCAGCGTGGCGGATGTACAGCCGTAAAGAACCACATCTGGTTGCACACCGGAGATCAGTGAAAGTGCCTCGGATATATCAGCCTGACCCATATCCTGCATCTGGTCCAAGGCTGGAATTTCATCAACCGGATAGCCGCCGATACGGGTGAAATGAACCGATGCACCACGGGGGCACATCCGCGTCATATCAGGTTCAAGGTTGGTG
>JAFLKA010000388.1 GCA_022712735.1 Marinosulfonomonas sp.
AAGAGATCGTGGGTCTGACCCTTCTCGAAGCTCAAGAACTGAAAACTATCCTTAAAGACGAGTATGGCATCGAGCCTGCTGCCGGTGGCGCTGTCATGATGGCAGCTGCTGAAGGTGGCGACGCTGGTGGCGAAGCACAAACAGAATTCGACGTAATTCTGGTTGCTGCTGGCGCAACTAAAATTGCTGTGATCAAAGAAGTCCGTGCCATCACTGGTCTGGGCCTCAAAGACGCAAAAGACCTGGTCGATGCTGGCGGCAAAGCTGTCAAAGAAGGCGTAGACCAAGCCGAAGCAGACGAGATCAAAGGCAAGCTGGAAGCAGCTGGCGCCGAAGTCGAACTGAAGTAATTCGGGGCAGGGTGCGTTCGCGCTCTGCTGGTTTAAAAATCTGGCTGAATCCGAAGAAATTTGGGTTCAGCCGAACCTGTCTTAGCAAGGGCTTTATCTAAGAAGCCTTTTCTAAGACTTGGTTCACGGTTCGAGAGCAGGCCAATGGGAGGCTTGCGAGAATAGACCATGATCCAGTTGCGTGTGCGGCGCATAGCTGTGGCCCCGACAGCCAATGTGCCCGCGAGCAAAGTGAAAGGCGACAATACCGATGGCGCAATCTTATCTTGGCCAAAAGCGGCTACGTAAATATTACGGCAAAATCCGTGAAGTTCTGGAAATGCCGAACCTGATTCAGGTTCAGAAATCCTCGTATAAACTGTTCCTTGATTCCGGCGATCAGCTGGCGCCAATGGACGGCGAAGGTATCAACGGTGTTTTCCAATCGGTTTTCCCGATCAAGGATTTCAACGAAACAGCCATTCTGGAGTTCGTGAAATACGTTCTGGAAACACCGAAATACGATGTCGAAGAGTGTATGCAACGCGACATGACCTATTCGGCCCCGCTGAAGGTAACTTTGCGTCTGATCGTGTTTGATATCCACGAGGATACTGGTGCGAAATCGGTTAAAGACATCAAAGAACAAGACTTGTTCATGGGCGATATGCCTTTGATGACACCAAACGGCACCTTCGTGGTCAATGGCACCGAACGGGTGATCGTCAGCCAAATGCACCGCTCGCCCGGTGTGTTCTTTGACCACGACAAAGGCAAAACCCATTCCTCCGGTAAACTGCTGTTTACCTGCCGCATTATCCCATATCGCGGCTCGTGGCTGGACTTTGAATTTGACGCCAAAGACATCGTTTTCGCCCGTATTGACCGGCGCCGTAAACTGCCTGTGACCACCCTGCTGTATGCGCTGGGGCTGGACCAGGAACAGATCATGGATGCTTATTACGATACGGTTTCCTTTAAACTGAAAAAGAACAAAGGCTGGGTCACCAAGTTCTTCCCTGATCGTGTGCGCGGCACGCGTCCACTGTTTGATCTGGTGGATGCGAAAACCGGCAAGGTGATTGCTGAAGCTGGCAAAAAAGTAACGCCACGCGCGGTCAAGAAACTGATCGACGAGGGCAAGGTCAAAGACCTGTTGCTGCCTATCGACCAGATCCTTGGAAAATTTGTCGCCATAGACATCATCAACGAAGAAACCGGCGCGATCTATGTCGAAGCTGGTGATGAGTTGACCGAAGAGCTGGACAAAGCAGGCGAAGTAATCGGCGGCACATTGAAAGAGCTGCTGGATGCGGGCATCACCGAGCTGCCAATTCTGGACATCGATAACATCAATGTCGGCCCATACATGCGCAACACGATGGCCGTGGATAAAAATCTGGGCCGCGATACAGCCCTGATGGACATCTACCGCGTAATGCGCCCGGGCGAGCCGCCCACCGTTGAATCAGCTTCCGCCCTGTTTGACACGCTGTTCTTTGATAGCGATCGTTATGATCTGTCCGCCGTTGGCCGTGTGAAAATGAACATGCGTCTGGCACTGGATGCCAAAGACACCCAACGTACCCTGCGCCGCGAAGACATCGTGGCCTGCATCAAGGCGCTGGTTGATCTGCGTGACGGCAAAGGCCAGGTCGATGATATTGACCACCTTGGTAATCGTCGCGTTCGATCGGTTGGCGAGCTGATGGAAAACCAGTATCGCGTTGGTCTGCTGCGCATGGAGCGCGCGATCAAAGAGCGTATGTCCAGCGTCGAAATTGACACAGTGATGCCGCAAGACCTGATCAACGCCAAACCGGCTGCTGCTGCGGTGCGTGAATTCTTTGGCTCTAGCCAATTGTCACAATTCATGGACCAAACCAACCCGCTGTCCGAGGTCACGCACAAGCGTCGCCTATCAGCGCTTGGGCCTGGTGGTCTGACCCGCGAACGTGCCGGTTTCGAGGTGCGCGATGTGCACCCGACCCACTACGGTCGCATGTGCCCGATTGAAACGCCCGAGGGTCCGAACATTGGTCTTATCAACTCGCTGGCAACATACGCGCGGGTAAATAAATACGGCTTTATCGAAACGCCTTATCGCAAGGTTGTCGATGGTCAGGTAACGGATGATGTTCAATACATGTCCGCCACCGAGGAAATGCGCCATACTGTGGCGCAGGCCAACGCGCATATCGATGATAAGGGCCGGTTCGAGAATGATCTGGTTTCCAGTCGTCAATCGGGCAACTACCTGCTCAGCCCGCGTGAAAACATCGACCTGATCGACGTTAGCCCGAAACAGCTGGTCTCGGTTGCGGCATCGCTAATCCCGTTCCTTGAAAACGATGACGCCAACCGTGCCTTGATGGGTTCAAACATGATGCGTCAGGCTGTGCCTTTGCTGGTGGCCGAAGCGCCGCTGGTTGGCACCGGCATCGAAGAAGTCGTTGCCCGCGATTCAGGCGCTGCTATCATGGCACGTCGCGGCGGGGTGATTGACCAGGTCGACGCCACCCGCATCGTGATCCGCGCCACCGAAGATCTGACAATCGGTGATCCGGGTGTTGATATTTACCGTCTGCGTAAATTCCAGCGCTCGAACCAGAACACCTGCATCAATCAGCGTCCGCTGATCAAAGTGGGTGACAAGGTTACCAAAGGCGAAGTGATTGCCGATGGCCCGTCCACCGATCTGGGGGAACTGGCGCTGGGTAAAAACATCATCGTCGCGTTTATGCCGTGGAATGGCTACAACTACGAAGATTCGATCCTGATCTCTGAACGTATCGTGCGTGACGACGTGTTTACTTCGATCCACATCGAAGAATTCGAGGTCGCGGCGCGTGACACCAAACTTGGCCCTGAGGAAATCACCCGTGATATTCCGAATGTCGGCGAAGAAGCGCTGCGCAATCTGGATGAAGCCGGTATCGTTTACATTGGCGCCGAAGTTCAGCCAGGCGATATTCTGGTCGGGAAAATCACACCAAAAGGCGAAAGCCCGATGACACCGGAAGAAAAACTTCTGCGTGCCATCTTTGGTGAGAAAGCCTCGGATGTGCGCGATACATCGCTGCGGGTCAAACCGGGTGATTTCGGCACGGTTGTCGAGGTGCGCGTCTTTAACCGCCACGGTGTGGAAAAAGACGAACGTGCCTTGCAAATCGAGCGCGAAGAGGTCGAGACCCTTGCCCGTGACCGTGACGACGAGCTGCACATTCTGGACCGCAACACCTACGGGCGTCTGCGTGGCATGATCCTTGGCAAAGTTGCGGTGAAAGGTCCGAAAGGCGTTAAGCCGAAATCGGAAATCACCGAAGAACTGCTGGAAATGCTGTCGCGTGGTCAATGGTGGCAGCTGGCGCTGGGCGATGAAAAAGACGCCGCCGAAGTTGAAGCCCTGAACGAGCAGTATCAGGCGCAAATCCGCGTGCTTGAGGCTCGTTTTGAAGACAAGGTTGAAAAGGTTCGCCGTGGCGATGATCTGCCTCCGGGTGTGATGAAAATGGTCAAGGTGTTCATTGCGGTGAAACGTAAATTGCAACCTGGCGATAAAATGGCGGGTCGCCACGGGAACAAAGGTGTGATTTCACGCGTTGTTCCAATGGAAGACATGCCGTTCCTTGCTGACGGGACGCCGGTTGATTTCTGTCTGAACCCGCTGGGTGTGCCATCGCGTATGAACGTCGGGCAGATCCTTGAAACCCACATGGGTTGGGCCGCGCGCGGTCTGGGTATGGATATTGACGAAGCGCTGCAAGGCTATCGTCGTGACGGTGATCTGACACCCGTGCGCGAAGCAATGAAAGTTGCTTATGGTGATAATGTTTATGAAGACGGCATCAAAGGCATGGACGATGATTCGCTGGTGACAGCCGCCAGCAACGTGACACGCGGTGTTCCGATTGCGACACCCGTGTTTGACGGTGCCAAAGAAAGCGATGTTGACGATGCGCTGACCCGCGCAGGGTTCAGCACATCCGGTCAGTCGATCCTGTTTGATGGCCGCACGGGCGAGCAATTCGCGCGCCCTGTGACCGTTGGTGTCAAATATCTGCTGAAACTGCACCACCTTGTGGATGACAAAATCCACGCACGTTCAACTGGCCCTTACAGCCTGGTTACGCAGCAACCTCTGGGTGGCAAAGCCCAGTTCGGTGGCCAGCGTTTCGGGGAAATGGAAGTCTGGGCGCTGGAAGCATATGGCGCGGCGTATACGCTGCAAGAAATGCTGACAGTCAAGTCGGATGACGTTGCAGGTCGGACCAAAGTTTACGAGAGCATCGTCAAAGGTGAAGACAACTTTGAAGCTGGTGTGCCCGAAAGCTTTAACGTGCTGGTCAAAGAGGTCCGCGGTTTGGGCCTTAATATGGAACTCCTGGATGCGGAGGGTGAAGAATAGGGGCTTTGGCCCCATCACCCCACCCATCTGCAACCCGAATTTTTGAGGTATCAAAATGAACCAGGAACTGACAAATAACCCGTTTAACCCGCTGACACCCCCAAAGGTGTTTGATGAAATCAAGGTATCTCTGGCATCGCCTGAGCGTATCCTTTCTTGGTCTTTCGGTGAAATCAAGAAACCCGAGACCATCAACTATCGTACGTTCAAACCAGAACGCGACGGTCTGTTTTGTGCGCGTATCTTTGGCCCGATCAAAGATTACGAATGTCTGTGCGGCAAATATAAGCGGATGAAATATCGCGGCGTTGTCTGCGAGAAATGCGGTGTTGAAGTTACGCTGCAAAAGGTGCGCCGCGAGCGCATGGGCCATATTGAACTGGCCGCACCCGTTGCGCACATCTGGTTCCTGAAATCACTGCCATCGCGTATTGGTTTGATGCTGGATATGACCTTGCGTGATCTGGAACGCATCCTGTATTTCGAGAACTACGTGGTGATTGAGCCCGGTCTGACCGATCTGGTCTACGGCCAGTTGATGAGTGAAGAAGAGCATATGGACGCGCAAGATGCCTATGGCATGGATGCGTTCACCGCCGGTATTGGTGCCGAAGCCATCCGTGAAATGCTGAGCCAGATTGATCTGGAAGGCGAAGCCGAAGCACTGCGGGCCGATCTGGCCGTGGCCACAGGCGAGTTGAAGCCAAAAAAGATCATCAAGCGTTTGAAAATAGTCGAGGCGTTCATTGAATCGGGCAACCGTCCGGAATGGATGATCATGACCGTTGTGCCGGTGATTCCGCCAGAGCTGCGCCCACTGGTGCCGTTGGATGGGGGCCGCTTTGCGACGTCCGATCTGAACGATCTGTATCGTCGGGTGATCAACCGGAACAACCGTTTGAAACGCCTGATCGAACTGCGCGCGCCGGACATCATTGTGCGTAATGAAAAACGCATGTTGCAGGAATCAGTCGATGCGCTGTTTGACAATGGCCGTCGTGGTCGGGTGATCACAGGGGCCAACAAACGCCCGCTGAAATCACTGTCGGACATGCTGAAAGGCAAACAGGGTCGCTTCCGTCAGAACCTTTTGGGCAACCGGGTCGATTTCTCGGGCCTCTCGGTGATTGTGACCGGTCCGGAGTTGAAACTGCATCCATGTGGTTTGCCCAAAAAGATGGCGCTGGAGCTGTTCAAACCGTTCATCTATTCCGATCG
>JAFLKA010000125.1 GCA_022712735.1 Marinosulfonomonas sp.
GGTTTGTTACAAATGCACCTGGAATTGCGCCACCTGCGCACCATAAAAGCGATCCACGAGGCGGGCGGTTTGGCGCGGGCAGCGGATATGATGAACATCACCCAATCGGCGTTAAGTCACCAGATCAAGGGGCTGGAGGTGCAAACGCAGGTCGAGTTGTTTGTGCGTCGTTCCAAGCCGTTACGCCTGTCTGCCGCCGGAATGCGGTTGCTGGTTCTGGCCGAGAAGGTGCTGCCGGAAATTGATGCTATTCAGGATGATTTCGCCGGTCTGAATGCAGGGCGCGCGGGCCGGTTGCATATCGCAATCGAATGTCACGCCTGTTTCGAGTGGCTGTTTCCGGTGCTTGAGGAATTCCGCAAGGCCTGGCCGGATGTGGATGTGGATATACGGGCGGGCCTGTCGTTTGACGCTTTAACGGCGCTGCAAAAGGAGCAGGTCGATCTGGTGATTTCATCCGATCCCGAGGAATTGGACGATGTCGAATTTGTGCCGCTGTTTGATTACGAGCCGGTGTTTGTGGCCGCCGCCAAAAACCCGTTGGCGCAAAAGCCCTATATCGAGGCGGCGGATTTCAAGGGCCAGACGTTGATTGTCTATCCGGTGGAGCGCAGCAAGCTGGATGCGTTCACCGAATTGCTGGGACCGGCCAAGGTGGAGCCTGCGGCCATTCGCAAGGTCGAGCTGACGGCGGTGATCCTGCTGCTGGTGGCCTCGAACCGCGGGGTGGCGGTGTTGCCCGACTGGGTGGTGCGCGAGGTGAAGTATAATTCGGATTACGTGACGCGGCCCCTAACCAAGGGCGGTTTGACGCGGCGGCTGTTTGCGGCGGTGCGCGAAGATGACGTGGCCAAGCCCTATATGGCGCATTTCATGCGGCTGGGGCGCAAAATTCCGATGAAAATGCAGGGCAGTTAGCGGTTTTGTGGCCTTGGCATCCCCGTAACATCGTCGTATATGCCAACGCTTGATCCTAAAGGAGTCTGACCGATGGCAATGAGCGCCAACCTGAACCTGATGATAAAAGCTGCGCGTTTGGCGGGGCGGTCCCTGTCAAAAGATTTCCGCGAAGTGGAAAACCTGCAGGTGTCGATGAAGGGCGCTGGCGATTTTGTCTCCAAAGCCGATATTACCGCCGAGGAAATCATCCGCGAGGAACTGATGGGCGCGCGCCCGACCTATGGCTGGGTTGGCGAGGAATTCGATGCGGTGGATGGCGAAGACCCGACGCGGCGCTGGATTGTCGATCCGCTGGATGGCACCACGAATTTTCTGCACGGGATGCCGCATTGGGCGGTGTCGATCGCGCTGGAGCACAAGGACGAGGTGGTTGCCGGTGTGGTGTATGACCCGACCAAGGACGAGATGTTCTTTGCTGAAAAAGGCCAGGGCGCGTGGTTGAACGAAAGCCGGTTGCGGGTTTCGGGGCGCAAGCGCTTGATCGATTGCGTATTTGCCACGGGTTTGCCGTTTGCCGGTAGTGCGGATTTGCCAGCAACATTGCAGGATCTGGCACGGATTTTGCCGACCTGTTCCGGTGTGCGGCGTTGGGGGGCTGCGGCGCTGGATTTGACCTATGTGGCCGCTGGACGCTATGACGGGTTTTGGGAACGCAGCCTGCATTCATGGGATATGGCCGCCGGTGTGGTGATCGTGCGCGAGGCGGGTGGTTTGATTGAGCCGCTGGCCAAGGGCGGTGATATACTGGCCGATGGCGACGTGATTTGCGCCAACGAGCCGATCTTTGATAAGTTCAGCAAGATTATCCGCGACGCCTAGCCCTGCATTAGGTAAATCAACACCGGAAACGCCACCACTGTGACCACCAACTGCCAGTTCAGGATGATGGCATAGAGTTCGGCATCGCCGCCCATTTGCCGCGCGATGATATAGCCGTTGGTCGCCGTCGGGGAGGCCACCACCAGCATGGCGCAAACGGTTTGCATCTGGTCCAGCCCGAATGCCTGACCCGCAAGCATTGCCAGCAGCGGCGCGATCACCGCCTTGATGCCAACGGTCCAGATGATCTGCCAGTTCAGATGTATTAATCGGCGCCATTCAAACCCAGCCCCGACACACAACAGCCCGATTGCCAATGCGCTGCGGCTGACCATGTCGAGGGTTTGCAGGACAGGTTCGGGCAAGGGGATGTTTGCAAGGTTGATAGTCAATCCGATGGCGCAGGCGATGATGATCGGGTTTTTGGCGATGCTGATCAGGACGCTTGAAATCCTGAACCTGCCCGAATGCAAGGCAGACAAAAGCCCGATGTTGATGATATTCAGGTAGGGCACCATGAACGCCATTGCGATGGTCACTGTGGTCAGTCCGGCGGGGCCAAACAATTGCGCGGCAATCGGCAGGGTGATCAGGGCGTTAAAACGGGTTGTGGCCTGAAACATGGTTGAAAGTTGCGGGTCGGTGACGCGGGTTATCGGGCGCAGTAACAGGGTGAGGATGCCCACGGTCGAGACCGCGATCAGCATGGTCAAAACATACAGACCGCTGGATTTTAGCGATAAGTCGGATTGGGCAATCGAGCGGATGATCAACGCCGGAATCAGCACCCGAAAGCTGAGCGTTTCCAGCCCGATCCAGTTCTCGGCGCTTAGCTGACCGGTTTTGGCAATGAGCTGACCAAGCACGACCAGAAAAACCAGCGGCAGGATAACGTAGAAAACCTCGAACATGTCAGGTTACCGGTCCGAGACGTGATTGACTCCGTCACTCCACGGCACACCCCCCAGATCGCGCGGGTTGATGCCCTCAAGACAGGCGACATTGATGCCGAATTCATTTGGGTTCGAGCGCCGCTGGTGATGGGTGTAGATGCCACAGACCGAGCAAAAATAGTGTTTCGCAGTGCCGGTGCCCCATCTATAAAGCGTCAGTTTGTCAGCACCCTTGATGATTTTAACCCCGTCCAACGGGGCCGAAACCGCAATTGCCCCACGTCGCCGACAATAGGAACAATCACAACGCCGCGCGGTTTTCAGACTGTCACTAAGCGTGACTGCGAGTTCAACGGCGCCACAATGGCAGGTCAACCTATGCGGGCTCATAGGCGTCTCTTTATGCGCGGGATGCGGGAGGAGGTGAGGTCATACTTCGCATCGGGATGCGGCGGCTGACCGTGGTTCCTGTTCCAGAATTCCCGACCGCCAAGACGCAACCAGATCGGCACGGCAAACAGCATTCCGGCGATAAATCCGCCCGCATGTTCCCAATAGGCAATGCCGCCGGTTTTGGCGTCAACCGCCACACCGCTGAACAACTGAATGGCAAACCAAAGGCCCAGCATGATCCATGCCGGAACCGGGAAGATGCGGAAAAACACCACTATGATGATTAAAATGTCGATTTTCGCCTTGGGGAACAGCAGCAGATAGCCGCCCATTACGCCCGCAATCGCGCCGGATGCACCAACCACGGGCACAGGCGAGGTCGGGTCGGTAATGATCTGGGCAAATCCTGCGGCCAGACCGACGGCAAAGTAAAACACCAGATAGCCGACATGGCCCAGCTGTTCCTCCATATTGTCGCCAAATATCCATAAAAACAGCATGTTACCCGCGAGGTGCATAAAGCCGCCATGCAGGAACATCGACGAGACCATGGTGTAATAATGATCGCCGCCGTTGACCAGTTCGGGCACCATCGCCCAGTGATAGAAAAACGGATTGATCACCTGCGGGTCTTGCAGGTTCGGCCAATAGGTCAGGAACACCACAATATTCACCGCCATCAGGGCATAGGTGACATAGGGTGTTTTCAGCGACGGGTTGTGATCACGAATTGGAAACATATCAATGAGGGTCGCCGATGCGCTGGGCAGGGTCAAGGGTGCGCAGGTATAATCTGTTTACAGCTGCTATGACGCAGAATTGATTGGTCTGTCGGCGGACCAAGCGTTTATGACGGGCGGAATTAAACAGTTTTTGTATTATATAGGTGGTCATCCAGATGAATAAATCCATGTTACGGACTTTCGCAGCGGTTGCAATTTCGGCGTCCCTTACTGGGGTTCAAGCCGAGGCCGAAACCCTGAAATTTGATAACAGCTGGACCGAGCAGGGCTTCTTGCGCCTGTGGACCAATGATTATGATTTGGCAGGCCGCCAGTTAAAGGTGACATCGGATGGCACGGTTTCGCTGCTGTATCGCTCGGTCCCGAAATCCGCATGGAATTCCAAGATGGCGTCATGGGGCTGGTCTGTGGCGCAATCTGTCGTGGCGACGGATTTGACCCGCAAAGGAGGGGATGACCGCAATCTGGCGATTTATTTCATCTTTATGGATCAGGCCTCGGCTGAAAAGCTGTCGGGGGCATCGGCGCGTCGGGTGTTGAAAAATGCCAGCACCCGTGCGCTGGTTTATGTTTGGGGCGGGGAATATCCGCGCGGCAAAATCTTGCACAGCCCGTATGGGCGGAACCAGTTGAAAACGGTGATCAGCCGCGCGGCGGGCAAGGGCTCGTTTTCCGAAAACGTTGATCTGGCGGTGGATTTCCAGCGGGCCTTTGGCAAGATGGCAGGTGTGCTGGTCGGCGTTGGAATATCGGCTGACAGCGATGATACCGACGGGATGATCAGTGCTGTTGTGAAGGATTTGAAGGTCTTCTAAGGCACCCCTTTTCAGTTTCTTCTTGCTTCTAAATACCTGCGCCGCAGGCATTTTGCGCTTTGGCCCGCAGGGACAAAGCGTTTGGGGCGCCGCGCGAAGCGCGGCGCAACCCCTCAACCCGCTTCAGCCAATAGCGCCGCATTCCCGCCAGACGCCGTGGTGTCAACGCAAGTGTGGCGTTCCAACTGGCAATCCGCCTTGCAAGGCATAGCCGTGATCAGCGGCAGGATACCCCCGCCCCGTGCGGCCAGCGCCTGCACATAGGGGCGGGCCTGATCCCCCCAGTAGATCGCGCCGGAAAATTCGGTCAGGGTGGTAAGTGCTGCCGCCTCAATTCCGTTGGCAAGTACTGGAATGCCGCCCAGATCGCGCACGGCCTTGGCTTGCTTTCCGGCGGCTGCGACGGTTGGGCCAAGGCACAATACGGGCAATCGCGCGTGGTGTGTCAACCGGTTGGATTCCCCTGTGGGGCCGGGCAGATCGGTGGCTGATAGCTCGCTTGGGGCGGCGGCATTTGCAATGTCGCGCTGCACATCGTCAGTTAAACGCAGCGCATCTGCGCCAGTGACTTGCGGCTGTTCATGGGTTAGAAACCGTGTCAGGTATTCCGCCCCGCCAGCCTTTGGGCCCGTGCCAGATAACCCTTCCCCACCAAAAGGTTGCGAGCCGACCACCGCGCCGATCTGGTTGCGGTTAACGTAAATATTGCCCGCCTTCAGGCGTTCGACCACATGCTGCACGCGGTCATCAATGCGGGTGTGCAGACCAAAGGTCAGCCCGTATCCCGTGGCGTTGATATCATCAATCACGCGGTCCAGATCGCCCGCCTTGAAAGTGGCGACATGCAACACCGGCCCAAAGATTTCGCGCTGCATTTCGCCAATTCCGTTCACACGGATCAGGGTTGGCGGGATGTAGTGGCCCGCGTTAGGGCAGGGCAGTTGTTTGACCACATTGGCTGCCGCGATATAGGTATCGATGTCGGTGCGGGCGGCGGCGTCAATCACCGGTCCGATGTCGCAGGATAAATCCCACGGGCTGCCGATGGACAGCTCCTCCATCGCGCCCTTTAGCATTTTGGTGAACCCTTCTGCGATGTCCTCTTGCACATATAAACAGCGCAGGGCCGAGCAGCGTTGGCCCGCCGACTGGAACGCGCTTTGCACCACATCGCGCACGGCTTGTTCGGGAAGCGCCGTGCTGTCGACGATCATCGCGTTCAGCCCGCCGGTTTCGGCAATCAACGGCGCGCCGGGGTGCAGACTTTCGGCCATCGCGTGGCGGATTTTCAG
>JAFLKA010000433.1 GCA_022712735.1 Marinosulfonomonas sp.
TGCGGGTTTTTGACCAAAGGCCATCTGCACCAATCAGCGCTGCAGCCTTTTCAGACCCTTGTGAGGTTGTTATTTCAACATGATCGGTGTGATCGATAAAGTCTTTAACGGTGCAATTGGTAATCAGGCTGACATTGGACAATTTTCGCACTTCTTCAAGCAATGCATCATGCAAATCGGGCCGGTAAATAACCGCATAAGGGTTGGGAAAATGTTTTTTGAACGCCTCGTTGTTGAGTGGCACCCGGGTCACCTGTTCTCCGCTAAGGGCATCCATCATCACCAGGGCATCGGGAAATACTGCAACCTGGTTTATTGCCTGCCTTATGCCCATCGCATCGAACATTTTAAAGGCGTTGGGGCCAATCTGAATACCGGCGCCAGTTTCGCCAAATTGGTCAGCCTGCTCGAAAATTTTCACATCTCGTCCGGTCTTTCCCAGCATCAAACCGCAGGCCAGCCCACCTATTCCACCACCTGCAATAATTATTGGTAAATCGCGCTGACCCATGGCGTAATGCTGCCTCAGGCGCTCTTGCATTACAAGATGTAAAATGTTTCATGCTTGCACCAGAGGGGTTTGCCATTTAACCTTTCGCCAAAGACGAGAGAGGGAAAAATGTTAAGTGCTGAGATAAACCGGCTGATTACCCAAACTGGACCGGATACAAAATGTGGCGACCTGCTGCGGCAATATTGGCAACCGGCGGCATTGACTGTTGAGCTGGATGGCGAGCGTCCAGTCAGGCCGGTGACTTTGCTGGGTGAAGATCTGGTTTTGTTCAAAGATAACAGCGGACGTTATGGGCTGATGGACAAACAATGCCCCCATCGTGGTGCTGACCTTTGTTATGGACGACGTGAGGACAACGGATTGCGCTGCCCTTTTCATGGTTGGTTGTTTGATGTAAGCGGCCAGTGCGTGGAAATGCCGGGAGAGCCCGTTGACTCGCAAATGCATAAAAAGGTCAAGGCCAAAGCATATCCCTGTCGTGAGAAAAACGGCATCATATTTGCCTATATGGGTAATGGAAATCCACCGCCATTACCGGGGTTTGACTGTTTTGAAGCACCTGAAAGTTACACTTTTGCTTTTAAAGGCAAGATGGAGTGTAACTGGTTACAGGCGCTGGAAGTTGGTATCGATCCGGTACATGCTTCTTTTTTGCATCGCTACTTGCAGGATGAAGACGTTGAGAGCGCCTATGGCAAACAGTTCCGCGATGTTGCCTCCAATACTGATATTCCAGTGACCAAAGTTTTGCGGGAATTTTCGCGGCCCAACATCAACGTTGATGAAACTGACTATGGGTTGCGCCTGACAACAACCCGTGACCTGCCTGATAATGCCCGACATGTAAGGGTGACAAATCTGGCCTTTCCGCAAGCCATTGTTATTCCCATGAGCAGTGACATGGTGATCACTCAATGGCATGTGCCGGTGGATGATTTGAACTGCTACTGGTACACGATTTTTACCGATTTCTCAAAACCGGTAGACAAGGAGTTGATGCGCCAGCAGCGCGAAAACCTCTACCAGATGCCCGACTATGTGCCCAAGATTAACAAGTCGAACAATTACGGGTTTGATGTCAGCGAGCAGCAAACCAAAACCTATACGGGCATGGGTGATGACATTAATGTCCATGACCAGTGGGCGGTTGAGTCACCGGGACCGATTTTTGACCGGACCAAAGAGCATCTGGCCAGTTCCGACAAGGCGATTGTTGCCTATCGGCGCATGTTGCGCTCGGCCATATCGGCTTGTGAAAATGGTGATGCTTTGCCAGCCCTTGCCAATGGCAAGTCGCTCAATCTGAAAGGGCCGGTGGCGATTGACACGGTCGGGACCATGGAAAACTGGAACAGCGTTTGGAGGGAAACCGATATGGAGCGTCGCGCTTCCTCAAGCTGGGCAAAAGATCCGTGGTAGATTCAACCGGAAAAGCCCGATTTGCAGACAAGGCAGGGGTAAACACAACGGAGCGGCAAAAATGCATCAGTGATGTTTTGGCGCAAATCAAGTCTGCCGGGCTGGAATCCTTGCGGCTTTCCTTTGCCGACCAGCACGGGGTTTTGCGCGGCAAAACACTGGTTATTGCCGAGGCTGAAGCAGCCATGAATAACGGTTGCTCAATGACGTCTTCGCTGCTGGCCAAGGACACATCGCATAAAACAGTTTTTGATATCTGGCAGCCCGGTGGCGGGCTGGGTCTTACCCAAATGCAAGGGGCGGGTGATTTTATCATGTTGCCCGACCCAACCACCTTCAAGATTTTGCCTTGGGCGAGCAAAACCGGCTGGATGTTGTGTGATATCTATTTTTGCGACGGTCAACCGGTGCCGTTTTCCACGCGCAAATTGCTGCAGGATGCGGTCGCGGAACTGACGGTCAGAAACATGCAACTGGTCTGCGGGCTGGAAGTTGAGTTTTATGTTTTCAAACTGGATGATGCCAGGTTGTCGCCTGCAGATGCAGGAGGTGTTGGCACACCGGCTGTTGCGCCCGATGTCAGCTTGTTGACCCATGGGTTTCAGTATTTGACCGAGCAGCGGGCTGATGAAATTGAACCGGTTAGTGAAATGCTGCGTCAAACCTGTGCGGCGCTTGATTTGCCCTTGCGGTCGATGGAAAGCGAGTTTGGCCCCAGCCAGTTCGAATTTACCTTTCAGCCAACCGATGCGCTGAGCGCGGCTGACAATATGATGCTGTTTCGCAGCGCCGTCAAACAGGTCTGTCATCGCAACGGCCTGCACGCTACTTTCATGTGCAAACCGCAGGTGCAAAACACCGTTTCTTCCGGCTGGCATTTACACCAATCGCTCATTGATAACCGATCGGGCAAAAACCTTTTTGCGCCGTCTGGTCCCGACAAAGCCTTGTCCGATCTGGGTCTGCAATTTACCGCCGGACTTTTGCGCCATGCCAGCGAGGGGGTGATTTTCGCCTGTCCGACAATCAATGCCTATAAAAGGTTTCAACCCTATGGGCTGGCACCAGACCGGATTGCCTGGGGTCGTGACAACAAGGGGGCGATGATCAGGGTGATTGCCGAACAAGGCGATCCGGCATCACGTATTGAAAACCGTACTGGGGAACCGGCGGCAAATCCTTATTTGTATCTGACGTCGCAAATCTGGGCCGGACTTGATGGTATCGATCAGAAGCTTGAACCTGGTGAGCCGGTTGAGACGCCCTATAACAACGGGGCAGAGCGTCTGCCGGGTAGTCT
>JAFLKA010000172.1 GCA_022712735.1 Marinosulfonomonas sp.
GGGTTGATGACATTGCGCTACTGGCTGCGTTTTTTCTGGATCGCAGTGCGGCGGATGGTGGCGAGGCGCACCACCTGTCGGCCGAGGCGCAAAAACTGATGCAAAGCTATAGTTGGCCCGGCAATGTGCGCCAGTTGGAAAACTGTTTGCGCCGCCTTGGGGCAACCAGCGGGCAGGCCGAAATATCACTGGCCGAGGTCGAGGCAGCACTTGGCGGCCAACCTGCGGTGGAGCCTGTGATAGATCAGCGCCAAGGCGACAAGCTGGCGGCGTCTATCGCGCGACATTTGCAGCGGTATTTTGATCTGCACGGCGGGGCCTTGCCGCCGCCCGGCCTATATGCGCGAATTTTGCACGAGATGGAGCTGCCGTTACTGGAAATCGCGCTGGATGCCACGGGCGGCAATCAGGCCAAATGCGCCGACCTTTTGGGAATCAACCGCAATACCTTGCGTAAGAAGATTTCCGACCTCGATATTCGCGTGACACGGCGGCGCAAATTGATGTAAAAGAGCAACATCAAGCGTGGCCCGATGGCATCAGCCGGAATGAGGCCACAAAATATGGTGGTTTGCCGCAAATGCGGCACAGCGGAAAGCAGGCAACAGGTGGCACGCTCTGCCAGAATTGCAACACTGGATAAACTAAGCCGTTTGCGGCGCAAACGTCGTGTGCAAAACGCAGCGACGTTAAGTTTGGTGATTTTGGGTCCGGTTTTGGCTATTGCCACCTTCATCGTTCTTGGCCCGCTTGATAAAGGCGCGGCCTCCTCCAGCCTGCGCCTGATTCTACTGACCGATGTGGTCTATATCCTTGTGGTCGCAGCGCTGGTTTTACAGCGCGTGGCGCGGATGATTTCCGCAAGACGTGCGCGTTCGGCGGGTTCGCGCCTTCACCTGCGTTTGACCGGCGTCTTTGCTCTGGTCGCATTGATCCCCACGGTGCTTGTGGCGGTGTTTGCGGTTTTAACGGTCAACGTCGGGCTTGAGGGGTGGTTTTCGGAACGGGTGCGACAGGTGGTTGGCACATCGCTGGCCGCTGCCGAATCTTACGAAAATGAACACCGGCGCGATCTGATTCAGGACGCTGAAGTGCTGGCATCATACCTGAACCTTGCCAATCAATCGACGTTTTTCCTAAGCGACGGGAATTTGCGCGAATTGCTTACGCAAGGGCAGTTGCAAATTCAGCGCGGCCTGCGCGAGGCCTATGTGATTGATGGCGGCACCGAATTGCGGGCGCGGGGAGAACGCTCGTACTTGTTTGATTTCGAAGCACCAACACCGCAAGATATTGCCGCCGCCGATGCGGGCGACGTTGTGGTTATTCAGGACTGGGACAACAACGAATTTCGCGCGCTGGTGAAACTGAGCGCCTATGTTGACCGCTACCTATATATTTCGCGCAATGTGGATGGGGATCTGCTGAACTTGCTGGATGACACCAAAGAAACCGCCACCCTGTATCACCAGTTGGAGAGCGAGCGTGGCAAAATCCTGTTTGAATTTGGTCTGCTCTATATCGGCTTTGCGGTGATCCTGATTCTGGCGGCGATCTGGTTGGGTCTGTGGTTTGCCGAACGGCTGTCGCGCCCTGTAGGGCGATTGGCGGGGGCGGCGCAGCAGGTCGGGACCGGTGATCTGGATGTTCAGGTGATCGAGGAAGAGGGCGATGATGAAATTGCCATGCTGGGGCGGTATTTCAACCAGATGACACGCCAATTGAAGGGGCAGCGCGATACATTGCTGCAAAATACACGCCAGATTGAACGCCGCCGCCGCTTGTTTGATTCTGTGCTATCGTCTGTTGCCTCAGGTGTTGTCGGGCTGGATGCTGACGGCAAGGTGACGTTCGTGAACCGGTCGGCCGAACGCCTGCTGGCACTACCCGACGAACAATCCGGCGATATCAGCGTTGCGGTGCCGGAATTTGGCCCGCTGTTGCAGCGCTTGCGGGATCGCAACACCGAAGTTGCACAGCAAGAGATCAAGCTATCGCGCGACGGGGCGCTGGAAAACCTGCTGGTGCGGATCAGCACGCGGCGCAATGATGCGGGCAACCTTGAGGGTTATGTGATTGCCTTTGATGATGTCACCGATCTGGTCTCGGCCCAGCGGATGGCGGCTTGGGGTGACGTGGCGCGGCGTATTGCCCATGAAATTAAAAACCCGCTCACACCGATCCAGCTGTCGGCCGAACGGCTGAAACGCAAGTTTGGCCCATTGGTCGGGGATCAGGTCGATACATTGAATCAATATACCGATGTGATCATCCGCCAGACCGGCGATTTACGCCGCATCGTTGACGAGTTTTCAAAATTTGCGCGGATGCCGGAACCCGAATTGCGTAGCCATGATTTGGCGGCGATTGTGCGCGACGCCGTGGTGTTGCAGGAAACCGCAATGCCGGATGTGGCGCTAACCGTGGATTTGCCGGATGCGCCGGTGATGACCGATCTGGATGCCACAATGATTTCACAAGCCATGATGAACCTGATCAAGAACGCGGGGGAAGCCATTGAAAGTCTTGGCGATAAGGGGCTTCCAGATGGGTATTCACCGGAAATTCATGTGACCATGCGCGTTCAGGATGCGATGATCGCTGTTGATATATCTGACAACGGCATCGGGCTGCCCGAAGACCGCGCCCGCTTGTTCGAGCCATATGTGACAACCCGCGCGGCGGGCACCGGACTGGGTCTGCCGATCGTGAAAAAGATCATCGAGGAGCACGGCGGTACTTTGGTGCTGGTCGATGCGGAACAATTCAAAGGAAACGCGCATCGCGGCGCGCGTGCCGAAATACGTTTGCCCGCCTCGTTAAGTGTGGCGGCGCAGATCGAAACGAAAAAGGCTATATGAGGTGAAGCAGCATGGGTGATATTCTAATTGTCGACGACGAGCGCGATATACGCGAATTGATTTCCGACATCCTGAAAGACGAGGGCTATACCACCCGTCTGGCCGGAAATTCGGATGATTGCATGGCCGAGGTAAACGCTGCACCACCCGCGTTGATGATCCTCGATATCTGGCTAAAAGACAGCCAGATGGACGGGATCGACATTCTGAAAACCGTGAAACGTGATAACCCCGATATTCCGGTGGTGATCATTTCGGGGCATGGCAATATCGAAATTGCTGTGGCCGCGATCAAACAGGGCGCGTATGATTTCATCGAAAAGCCGTTTAATATTGACCAATTGATGGTGGTCGTGGCCCGCGCAATGGAAACATCGCGCCTGCGGCAGGAAAACAGCGAATTGCGCCGT
>JAFLKA010000354.1 GCA_022712735.1 Marinosulfonomonas sp.
TGGTTCGGTCGGGTCACGCATTTCGGAAAATGATCCGCGCACCTGATTCATCGCTGCAACCCCTTGGGTGCGAACCAGCCATGTGCCCAGAAATGCAGTGGCAACCACGATGGCAAGTGTGTTCCACAAGCCCAGAAAACCCCCGAGCTTGATAAAAAGTGCAATTTCAATCAGCGGAACTGCAACAAATAATAGAAATAACCCCATAGAACCCTCATATAGACGTTATGGGTGCGTAGACTTGATTGCACCCAGCCCTTACATAGGGGCGAACACCGCCCGTTACCATGCTTTAGTCTTTGAAATGAGGTTCTGATGAACGCCCCAATGATCCAACTTCTTGTTTTGGCAGGGATTGCCGTATTCCTGATCATTAAGCTTAAAAGTGTATTAGGCACGCGCGAAGGATTTGAAAAACCTCCGGCACAGCCATCACAAACAGATAGTGCACAAGAAAAGCGCCAAGCCTTTGAAGTTATTGAGGGTGGGCCGGATCGTGATATCACCGACCACGTTAAAGAAGGTAGCGTTGCGGCCAAGGCATTGGCTGCGATGAAAGCCGCCGAACCCAGCTTTGCTGTTGGGGAATTCCTGCAAGGCGCACGTGGTGCATATGAAATGATCCTGATGGGGTTTGAGCGTGGTGATCTGGATTCGATCAAGCCGTTTTTGTCAGATGAGGTGTTTGATACATTCGCCGATGTTGTCGCGGCCCGTGAAAAACAAGGCCTGACAATCGACGCCCAGTTTATCGGAGTGCGGGAAATAACGCTAACCAAGGCGAAGTTCCTGAAAACCAAAAGCCGCGGCGAGGTGACGGTTAAATTTATTGGCGAACTGACATCGGTGGTGCGCGACAAGGCGGGCGATATTATCGAGGGCAAAGTCAACGAAATGAAGCGCCAGAAAGATACCTGGACCTTTGCTCGCAACATGGGCACCAATGATCCAAACTGGAAGTTGGTGGCAACAGGAGAATGAAGCATGCCTTTTGGGCGGCAGTGGTATTGGTGGTAATGGCCATGACCCACCCGACCCAAAGCGAAGCGGCTGACTATTCTTTACTGAAATTCGATGATCTGGCTGGGTGGGAAGAAGATGACCACGCCGCTGCGCTAAACGCGTTTCTGGAAACCTGTTCAATCAACAAAGATAGCGAATGGGCGGCGTTATGCGGCTTGGCCAAATCGCAGCCCAGTGCAAAAACATATTTCGAGATGTTCTTTCGTCCCGTGTTGATCGAGGATGGAAAGCCAGCGCTGTTCACCGGATATTTCGAGCCAGAGCTGAACGGGTCACTGCGCCAGACACCCCGCTATCGCTATCCGCTATATCGCAAACCGTCCGAAATTCAGGCAGGCACCCCGTGGCTAACCCGCCGCCAGATCGAGGAAACAGGTGCGCTGCGCGGTCGTGGTCTGGAACTGGTCTGGGTTGATGATCCGGTCGAGGTTTTCTTTTTGCAAATTCAGGGGTCGGGCCGGATCCGTTTGCCAAATGGCAAGGTGATGCGCGTGGGCTATGGCGGGGCGAACGGGCGTAAGTATCGGTCTGTCGGTCAAGAACTGATCCGGCGCGGAATTTATTCAAAGCATCAGGTGTCGGCGCAGGTCATCCAGAACTGGGTGCGGCGAAACCCGTATGAAGGCGCGGAACTGTTGCGCCATAACCCGTCCTATGTGTTCTTTCGCAAAGTTACCAAAGTGCCGGCATCCAAAGGCCCGATCGGCGCGATGAACAGATCGGTTACAACGGGGCGCACATTGGCGGTTGATCCACGATTCACCCCGCTGGGTGCCCCAGTTTGGTTGGAAAAAGACGGGCGCGATACAATGCGCCGTTTGATGGTGGCACAGGATACGGGGTCAGCGATCAAAGGTGCGCAGCGGGCCGATATTTTCTTTGGATCAGGTGATCAGGCAGGGCACGATGCTGGTGCCATTCGTGACCCAGGCCGCATGGTGGTGTTGATGCCGATCCAGACCGCATTTGCCCTAGTGCCGGAGTTTGAAGAATGAGCCGCAAGCCGCGTGGTTTGCGACCGGAAGAGCGCGAGTTGTGGCAACGGGTGGCAGAACAATCAGTGCCGATTCACCCCGAGCGCCCACATCCGGTAAAGCAAGCGGTTGAGAGGTTGAACGCAAAACCGCCGAGGCCGCAGGTTCAGGATTTTCGGATTGGCCAGACAGCCCGCAAGGTTGATATACCCCACAATCTGGCCCCGCATATTTCAGACCACCTGATGAACAGCCATGTGCATATGGACCGCAAGACCCATGGGAAAATGAAACGTGGCAAGATGGGACCAGAGGGCAAGATCGATCTGCATGGCATGACCTTGGCGCGGGCGCATCCAGCGCTGACAGGTTTTATCCAGAGCGCATACGGGCAGGGCAAGCGGCTGGTTCTGGTGGTGACTGGCAAGGGCAAGGCAGGCACAGGAACCGGCCCAATTCCTGAAAGGCGCGGGGTGTTGCGCCATCAGGTTCCGCATTGGTTGCTCGCCCCGCCGCTGGGCGCGATTGTGATGCAGATAACGCCTGCGCATTTGAAACATGGCGGTGATGGTGCGTATTACGTTTACCTAAGACGGCGCAGGTAGCAGGTGTTTTGCCTGCCGGATTCCCATCCACGCCATGCCGGATGCAAAGATGAAGTAGACCGCGATGCCGATCATCTGGTCATCAAACGCAATCCCGTAATCAATCAATACCCCCGTTAACCCCGGCCCGATGGCCGAGCCCAGAACCATGACCGCAGTTGTCATTGCTTTGATGCTGCCCAAATGGCGGGTGCCGTAAAATTCGGCCCAAAATGCGCTGGGCACCGTAGAGTTTGCACCGATTGTCAGCGACATGATAACCATCGCTACCGCCGCCCCGAACAGAGTTTGCGAGAAAGACAATACAAGGAAGGCAGCGACTAAAGGAAGTTGGTAGACCGGTGTCAGACGTGCTGTGCCAAACCTGTCAACCGCCCAGCCCGACACAAGGGTTGCGACAACGCCGACAATTGTCAAAAGCGGGAACAGGGCGACAAGGCCAGCGTGGCTCCATCCCTTGATTTCAGCCAAATGTACCTGCTGAAAAAAGAACGCGGTGATAAATGCGGCAGGTCCAAGCAGGGCAGGCACCATGAGCCAGAATAACCTGTGGCCAAGAACCTCGCGGCGCAGCCAGTGGCGGTCAGACATACCATGCGCGTGGGATTCTTCGGATACAGATTTCGGGGTTCGCTCGGTTTTCAATAACCACAGCAATAGCGGAATCGAGAGCATCACCAACATTGCTGCGATAACCCACAGATTGCGCCATGGCAGGATTGTTAGCAGGGCAACAAAGGTAATAGGCAACAGCGCTTCGCCCACAGCAAATCCCAGTGATGCCATTGCCAATGCACGACCCCGCATCGCAACAAACCAGCGTGCCATCGCAACGGTTGCAATATGGCTGACCATGCCTTGGCCGGATAACCGCAGCGCAAAGATAACGAACGGCAACGCCCAGACCGACGGGATAGCAGCCATTGCCAGACACGCCGCTGCCAATAGGGTCAGGAATACGATGCCCAATGCCCGCACCCGAAACCGGTCGGTCAACCCGCCCGCCCAGATCATAACTATGGCCGCAGCAACCGTGCCCAGCGAATAGATGCCACCCCATGCCCCGTGCGAAAGCGAGAACTCGTTACGGATCGCGCCAGAAAAAACCGATATGAAAAAGGTTTGCCCAAAGCTCGACATGAATGTGAGCAGGCTGCCTGCAATCAGCCACCGCGCGTTTTGTTGCAGGAACCGGCGAAAACTCATGGCCCTATTGTGCCAAGGCGGTGACAGGCGACAGGATCACTTGCGTGGCTTGCTGAACGGTTAAAATAGTGCCCGGCAGCAGCCCGACCTTGCCAGCCCGATCATTGCGGAATGCAGCATCAATGCCGTTCAAACGCTTCAGGATTTGTATCAAGGTCGGTGATGTGGCGGCGTTGAAGTGGCCCGTCACCCCATCAGAAAAATTGGTGACATCGATAAGGGTAACACGCAATTCAGACAGTTCACTCACATCCTGCACATTGCCCAGCCGCCCGTGTTTCCCAGCTAGACGCGCCGACAGTCGCAAGGCGCGGTCCTTTTTCGAGGTGAAGATGACAAAGGGCTGTGGCAATGCTCCGATCCGTGTAGCCTGTTGGCGAAATAGATCAACATCAATATCAGGCGATATCAGGATAACGCCGCCGATCGTGTTGCTTAGATTGCGGGAATCCGAAATTGCCATCTGGCGCAGGGTTTCCATTGTTAACAATGTGCCCATCGAGTGGCCAACCAGCAATATCCGGTCAGCGCCTGCCGATTTTATCACGCGTAGCAGTTCCTCTAACCCGTCCCGTGCAAACAACAAGCTGTCGCGGTCATATCCGTATCCCAGCGGGTTGGCAGCGCTGGGCCATGAATAATGGACGGTCGGATTGGGCAGGTCCATGTCGTGGGATAATTGCGCAAGGCGATACAACCCTTCGGCAAAATTGTTATTAAACCCGTGGATAAACACCACCACTTCGCGTTGCCCCTTTGGACGGGCGCGCAAGGATTTGGCCAGATCGGCAGTAAAATCACTGGCAGCACTAAAGTGGTCAATTCTCGTAGTCAGAAAAGCCTGTGCGGGATTTGGCTTGCCGCGCGGCCAGTCAATCTCGCCGACTTCGTGCTGTGGCGGGACGGAAATATCGTAACGGTGGAATGATACATCCGCCGTGCGTTTGTTATTAAAACTCCCGTCAGGCTCCACGCCTCGAGTGGTGCCAACAAACACGTTGCGCACCTGCCCGACAAGCGCTGCATCGGGGAACAGTGTAATGACCCCGCGCGGGGTACAGGCCACAACAAAACCAAGGCTTGTGATGATCAGAACACGCAGGAACAGGGTCATCGGCTACAGCACATAGCGGCTGACATCGGTTGAGCGGGACAGCTCACCCAGATTTTTCTCAACGAAATCCGCATCAACCTTAACCATGTCACCACCCCTGTCTGGTGCTGTAAAAGACAGCTCCTCGAACACCCGTTCGATCACGGTATAAAGGCGACGTGCGCCGATGTTTTCAACCGAATGGTTTACATCGGCCGCGATTTTCGCCAGCGCGGCGATGCCATCATCGGTGAATTCCACCGTGACTTCTTCGGTGGCCATCAGGGCGGTGTATTGCCGTGTCAGGGCGTTGTCGGTTTCGGTCAGGATACGGACAAAATCCTCTTCCGTGAGGGCCCGCAGTTCAACACGGATCGGCAAGCGGCCCTGTAGCTCTGGCAACAGGTCGGATGGTTTGGCAACATGGAATGCACCCGATGCGATAAACAGGATGTGGTCGGTTTTGACTGGCCCGTGTTTGGTCGAAACCGTTGTTCCCTCGATCAGCGGCAGCAAATCGCGCTGCACACCTTCGCGGGAAACATCGGCACCACCGGCATTTTTGCGCGCGCAAACCTTGTCGATTTCATCCAGAAAAACGATGCCGTTTTGCTCGACCTCTTCAAGGGCAGCACGCGTGACGGTTTCATCGTCCAGCAGTTTGTCGGCCTCTTCACCGATCAGAATTTCATAACTTTCGGAAACGGTCATTTTGCGCCGGGTGGTGCGCCCGCCCACCGCCTTGCCGAATATATCGCCGATATTCATCATGCCCATGTTTTGGCCGGGCTGGCCGGGGACTTCGAACATCGACATCGGATTGGAATTGTCGGCCATATCCAGCTCGATCACGGTGTCGTCCAATTCGCCCGATTTCAGTTTCTTGCGAAACATCTCGCGTGTACCTTCGCGGGCATCAGTTCCGGCGATGGCCTCGATCACACGCTCTTCAGCGGCTTCACGCGCCTTGGCCGTAACATCTTGGCGCATTTTCTCGCGCGTTAAGGAGATGGCACTATCGACCAGATCGCGGATAATCTGCTCAACATCGCGGCCAACGTATCCAACTTCAGTAAACTTGGTGGCTTCAATCTTGATGAATGGCGCATTGGTCAGCTTTGCCAAACGACGGCTGATTTCGGTTTTGCCAACGCCGGTTGGTCCAATCATCAAAATGTTTTTCGGATAGACCTCTTCGCGCAGATCGTCACCCAGTTGTTTACGCCGCCAACGGTTGCGCAGGGCCACGGCCACGGCGCGCTTTGCGTCGTTTTGGCCAATGATAAAACGGTCCAGCTCGGATACGATTTCGCGGGGGGTCAGATCCGTCCTTTTGGCCTCGGATGTAAGGTGGAAAACGGTCTTTGAAAGGGAAGTCCGGTAGGGCGCGCATCAGCGTTGATCGGATTTGCACCCACCATGTGCCAAGGGCTGTGATGAACGCACCAAGGATAAGAAGGGTGTAAACCATGCCGGCACCATCGCCCAGATTGCTGCTCATCGCCCAGACGATAATTGCACCCAGATAGCCAATACCGGCCGTTAGGAACGAGCGCCGGTCAATGATCAACGAGATGATGGTAACGACGAACAACAACAGAGCCGTTAGCAAATAACCCGATGTTCCACCGCTGTTATACAAGGTCAGCGCCATGGTGTTTACAATCGCGGGGGCAGCCAGCAGATGCAGCCAAAACCCAGTTGCTGAATAGCGGCTGATACGATGCGGATCTTTGGTGTCGAAATAAATGCCAAGCGCGAAAGCGAGGAGCCCGAAGATAAGCGAGCCAATAGCAAGGCCGGAACTTTCGCTAAGATCAAACAGCCCTTTGGGAAAATTATAGAGCGGTATTCCCGTGCCTTGAGTTCCCATAAAAGCATAGATGGCCATCAAGCCAAAGATGCCGAAAACAAACATCGAAAACGGAAGCTTGAACACATAGAAATAGATCAGCATTCCGACCATACCGATGCCGCCAACAGCCATCAGGTGAATTGCATCAATGGTGCTACCGGTGGCATCCAGCAGGAATAAAACAGCAGCGGCCAGAAAAATCCCGAACCCGGCAGCAAGCGAAATGCTCGGCAGGCTCATCCGGCGCTTTTTAGTAAAGTAGAGCGCGAACAGCCATGTCAGGATCATTCCTGTTGCGGCAATGCCAATCCCACCACCGACGATAGCACCAAAAGCCAAAATGCCGGAAAACAGCAGCCACAAACCAACAGTGACAAAGATTTCGCTAAAGCCTTTGAAAAATTCAAACGGTTCATCATCATTGATCAGACCATCCCGCACACCCAACCGTTCCTGTGCCAACGCCAACAGGCTCGCGGCCTGTCCTTCGTTCAGCACGCCAGATGCTACAGCGGCCCGAATATCGTCTTTGGAAAAATCGCTCAAACCCAGTTACCCTTTAATCGTTTCCACGGTCAGATTGCCGTTGGTGTAAACACAAATATCGGCCGCAATCGCCATCGCTTTGCGGGCCACATCTTCGGCGCTTAATTTGGTGTCCATCAAGGCACGCGCGGCAGCCAGTGCGTAATTGCCGCCTGATCCGATTGCGGTGACATCATGCTCTGGTTCCAACACGTCGCCCGCACCCGTTATGACAAAAATATCCTTGCCATCTGTAACGATCAGCATTGCTTCCAGTTTTTGCAGATACTTGTCGGTGCGCCAATCCTTGGCCAGCTCAACACTGGCGCGGGCCAATTGCCCGGGCGTTGCTTCCAGTTTCACCTCTAGCCGTTCAAGCAGTGTAAAAGCATCAGCCGTTGATCCCGCAAATCCAGCTACGACATCAAACCCGCCGGGGGACAGGCGGCGTACTTTTTTGGCGGTGCCTTTCATAACGGTGTTGCCAATACTGACCTGCCCGTCGCCGGCGATCACAACTTTGCCGCCCTTTTTCACACCGATAATCGTGGTGCCGTGCCATCCCGGAAATTGATCGTCTGCCATCATGCTCTCCTGCTTGTTCTGCACAATATGAACACGCAAGGATCGGTCTACAAGTTTTCTCTTGTTTCATTTGGGCGCAAAGAATAATTTTTGCCCATGAAGCGTACAAAAATACTCCGGATATATTTAAGCGAAAGTGTTTTGAAACAGGCGCGCAATGGGCAGATAGGTTTTATCAATCAGGTTTTGCAGGCGGTACAAGAGCGCGACTTTAGAACCGAGCTTCGGAAAGATTCAGAGGAAGAGCGGTTAAAATCGGCGCTAAGGCAGGGCTATTCTTTATTTCGCATGAAAGACCCGTTTCATGACAGGGCCATGACCTTTCGGCAAGTTTATCTGCCACCATTCTGGCAAATTGAAACAACAGCAAAGCGATGGGAGTGGCAAGTTGCAAAGGCAGAGTTCAAACCACAAACGGTAGATACGGGCAAAGCAGAATGGTTTGCAAATTATTGGCGAAATCGCCTGTTTGAAAATAAGCTGGATATTGGCAAAGACTCGTTTGTGTTTATTCCACTGCAAGGGCGCTTACTGCAACAACGCAGCTTTCAAACCGCAACACCAATCGAGATGATCGAAACGACATTACAGCACAATGAGGGGCGCAAGGTCGTCGCCAGCTTGCACCCGAATGAAAACTATCCGCAGGCAGAAATCGATGCACTTGATCTTCTGGTTAAACAAAACAGCCGGTTTTCATGGGTGAAAGGTGGTAGCGATAAATTGCTGCCGAGGTGCGATTATGTAGTGACGCAAAATTCGGGGACGGCGTTCAAAGGGTTTTTCTTGCGAAAGCCCGTGTTGTTATTCGGCTATATTGATTTTCACCATATTGCAGCGAAAACGTGGGATCACTGCGTTGAAGAAGCCTTCCAGAAGGTAGCACAAATGCAGCCTGATTATGACAGGTACCTGTTTTGGTTTCTGCGCGAAATGTCTATTCATTCAGGTAGGGATGATGCGCAGCAAAGGATTATCGATGCGTTTCGCAGCAGAGGCTGGGAAATGTAAAAAGGGGCGCACTAAGGCGCCCCTGATCCGATTATTGATGTGTTGGTTTAGATCGATTCTTCGATCCAGCCCTGAATGGCGGCTTTGGGTGCGGCGCCAACCTTGTTTGCCACAACTTGTCCGTCTTTCAACAGGAACAGCGCAGGAATACCGCGCACGCCCAATTGGGCCGGGGTGTTGGGGTTTTCGTCAACATTCACTTTGACGATTTTCACTTTGTCGCCCATTTCCGCAGCCAGCTCTTCTAATGCCGGACCGATCTGTTTGCATGGGCCGCACCATTCTGCCCAGAAATCCACTACGACTGGAACGTCGGATTTCAGGACTTCTGCGTCAAATGTTGCGTCTGTTACTGCTACTGTGGCCATGATGTGTCTCCTTGGCGAATGCGTTTGAGGGGAACCTAAGTAGCTGCCTGCTGTGCGTCAAGGGAGTGTGGTGGAACGCAATGCCGCAGTCACGGCCTCGTGTTCCAAGGTCATTAGCGTGGCAGTGCGGGTCCAGAGGATGGCTGTTTCTACAGTGTGATTAGGGAATACCTGCTCTAATGCAGCGCAATATGCCCCAAGTTGGCGTAACAGCCCATCGGGGACTGCATCCTTTGTGGCTGGCACAATGGCGTTTGATTTGAAGTCGACAACCAGAATTCGCGTAGGAGAAATAAGTAGCCTATCAATTTCACCGTGAATTCGGGCACCACCCAGTTCAGGCAGGCTGGCAGAAATCGGTGCCTCTGCCAATGCGTCATCGTTGAAGAGAAAGGCTAGATCGGGGTTGTCCAGCACTGCCGCGACTTCCTTATATATGCTGGCAAACTCTATTTGGCTGATGCTTGGTAACAACCCTTTTGCCAGGTTTTCCCTTTCAGGCTTTGGATGGTTCGGAAGATGCTCAAGCAAAAGGTGGATATAGCTACCCCTTTGCATCGCATCTTGCTCGCTTAATCCGTCCGTTTCATCTGCCAACGCCTTTGCCCCGCCCAGATCAGAGGGCGAAATGGTTTTGATGGCTCGCTCAGACGTATCAGCAGTGGAAATAGCCCATTTCGGCAGAATAGAGACTGGTTTGACTTTTGTTTCTTCCGAGGCATCAGGTGTTTCACCCCAAGCTCCAGACTGCAGCCGCAGTCCTATCCTAGAGCTAAACTCGAATGGTTCAGCATGGGCGGTTTTCATGCCTGACCCAATCATCGAGTGCCAAGAGCTACCGTCATCTTTTAAATTCCCTGCACCGCAAACAATAAGCCACTTTTCAGCGCGGGTCATCGCCACATATAAAAGGCGCATCCGCTCCTGCTCGGCGGCATGGCGCAATTTATCGCGTGCGGCAGTTATCTGATCAGGGCAATTATCTTTGTTGATCTGCCACATTACCCCGCCATTTTCGGCTGGATAGATTTGATCGCGTATTTTTAAATCCCAATCGGCGGTGTCCGGCAAAATAACTATCGGTGATTCCAGCCCCTTGGCCCCATGCACTGTCATTACCCGAATTCTGTCACTGGTTCCGTCCAGTTGCCGCTTGATTTCCACCTCCTCGGCCTGAAGCCAGGTGATAAAACCTGTCAGGCTGGGCACATCCATGCGCTCGAAATTCATGGCTTGCGACAGCAGGGCATCGATTCCGTCCTCGGCCTCCCCTCCCAGTCGGGCCAGCAGGTTTTTACGCCCGTTAAAGCGCGTTAATACCCGCTCCAGTAATTCGAAGGGCCGTAAATAATCGGCATCTTTGCGCAAGGCATCAATCACCGCTAGCGTCTGGGGGTAATCCTCCTTGCGGTTGCGCAATTCAGTCCAGAGGAATGATTTTTCAGGGCGCTTGTGGGCTAGATCAAACAGACCCTGTTCAGACCATCCAAATAGCGGTGATCGAAGGGCGCAGGCCAGCGATAAACCATCTTCGGGTGTAGCCAGGAAAGATAGCAGAGCCGTCAGGTCTTTCACTGCCATTTCTGCTCCGATTTTTAGTCGGTCCGCACCGGCAATGGCTAGGCCCGCTTGCTTGCAGGCGCGGATGATTTCGTGGAACAAGCTGGACCGGCGACGCACCAGAATCAGAAAATCACCCTCGGTGACGGGGCGCATCCGGTAGGTGTCTGTATTGTCGATTTCTTCAGGTATCAGCGCACCACTACGACACATCTGGCGAATATGTTCGGCAAGCATTTTTGCCAGAACAACCGTTTCGTGATTATCGGCAGGCTTGTCCGTCGGATCGCTCCACGCTCTTTTTTCCGGCACGCTAGCTTTTTCAACGATAGGCCAATGGTCAACGCGTCCCGGCATATTGGATTTGAATGTGCGGTGCATTACCTCGCCACCCAGCCCCTTATCGGCGCGATCCTGAAAGGTTAAATCAACCAGTCGCATAATCGGCTCGGCCGAGCGAAATGAATGCTCAAGCTGCATTGATTGAAAAGGAGCATCTACCTGCGCCATTTTTTCGCTGAAGTGGTTCTTCATCCGGTCAAATTCGTCAGGGTCGGCACCTTGAAATGAATAGATTGACTGTTTTTTATCGCCCACTGCGAAAATAGTGCGCAACCTGTCAGCCTGCGCGCCTTCACCTGTGGTGAACTCTTGCGCCAGACGCACAATCACATCCCATTGCCGTGGGCTTGTGTCCTGTGCTTCATCCACAAGGATATGATCAATGCCGCCATCCAGCCGGTAAAGCACCCATTGGGCCACGTAGGAGTTGTTAAGTAATTTGGCGGTCAGATCAATTAGATCGTCAAAATCAAGCCAGCCTTTTTGCTGTTTACGGGCCTCGTATAACGGCAGGAATGTGTGAGAGAACTGGTGCAAAGCAAGTGTTTTTTGGGCCGCATAGAGACCAATTCTAACCTTTCGCGCTGCTTCAACACGCCCCATTAGATCGTTCAACTGGTCAAGGTGAAGACCAAGTACGGCTTGTGTGGCTTTGGTCGGGAAGTTTCCAACTTTTGCAGTAAAAGGCTCTTTTGCACTGCCACCAGTCAAAAAAGCTGATTCCAGAATCCCCAGATCAGAGTACTGGATATTGTCCGTATCAATGGCCGCAAGTTTCATAGCGGCCTTCTGGTCATTTACCGAGCCATTTTTCAGAGCTGATAACAGAGCATTGAGTATTCCACGCTCATCTCCAAGTATTACACTGGCGAAAATCTCTGCCTTGTCTGTTTCAGGCTTAAGATCAAACATATCCCAGATGGCTTTGGTATCAACTTCTCCGGCAAGGGCATCCCGATGTTTGGCAATCTCGGCGGTCAGTTTACCAAAATCAGTGTCATTATAATGTGCTGCCAGCGCATCAACGGCGGCCACATCTGCCCCATCCGCCATTTCCTCGACAATCTCGGCACGCAACAGGTTTGCGGCACGCTCATCCATTTCGGTGAATTGCGGGGAAACGCCGGCCTCTAGTGGAAACCGTCGCAATAGCGAGGCGCAGAATGAGTGGATCGTCTGGATTTTCAAACCACCCGGGGTTTCAATAGCGCGGGCAAACAGAGTGCGGGCCTTGCGCAGCTCGTCTTTGTTTATGGCGCGATCTACGCCTAACTCGCGCAATTCGGCCGCAAGCTCATCCGCGTCCTGCATTGCCCAGACACCTAGCCGTTTGAACAGCCGGTTTTGCATCTCGCTGGCGGCGGCTTTGGTGTAGGTCAGGCATAGAATATGTTGCGGTAGAACGCCTTCCAGCAGCAAGCGCGCCACGCGGTCTGTCAGAACCCGTGTTTTACCAGAACCGGCATTGGCGGATAACCAGGTTGAAAAGCCGGGCATTGCGGCCTGAACCTGCCGTTCGGTCGCTTCATCGCGACGGGTCATTTCAACACCTCGCGTATCGGGGTCATACTTTCATCCCATTCTCCAAAACGGGCAAGGTGATCGTAGTCATAAGAATACTGCATCTTTTCCATTGCGCGACGGGAGGTATAGCCTTTTTCGCCATTGGTATAGGCCGAGATCAGTTTTTTCAGGCCCTGCCAGATCTCGTCAGAACTTGTTTCATCCAGCGGTGCAGCAACGACGACAGGTTTGCTACCAAGGCCTATGTAATAGGCACCGGCAACACGGGTATTTACCAAACCCTTGAACCCAGCGTGCTCGGCTAATGCGGCGGTTAGCAACAGCTGTTTGTCAAAATATTGCTGGGTATCTTTTGTTGGCGGAGTGCCGGTTTTATAGTCGTAGATATAGACCATCCCGTCATCGGATTGGTCCAATCGGTCTGCCCTTGCGGTTAAGGTGACATCCAGATCACCAACTTTTGCAGCGCCCCGCTGCTCCAATGCAAACACCGTGGCGACAGCGGCGCGATCTTCTTCACCCTTCAGGAATGCATCTGCAAACCGCTCGACCTTGGCGCGCCAGATACGTCGCGCGGCAGGCCAAGGGGCATCTGATTCCAGAACCGTATCGGTGATTTCCATCAGGCGGATTTTGGCGGCCTCACGGGTTTCATCACCGCGGGTTTTGATAAACACCTCAAGGATACGATGAACAATCGTGCCGCTTAGCGGGGCGTCGGGTTGTTGGCGGACAGGGTCTAGCGGATACAGGCGAAGAACCTTTGCAGCGTAAACTGCATAGGGGTCGCGGATCAGTTTTGTTATTCCGGTCACCGACAAGGACTTTGGTTGTGCAAGGGTCGGCGGGATCGGCGCGGGGCGGGGGGCGCTGGCAACAGGGTTTGTTATTTCTTCGAGCGCTTCGACCATGCCCAGTAATTCGCACCCACGATCACACATCGCATCATAGGCCTCTTTGCCCCCGTTATCCTGCAGGCCACCCAACAGATTTGTCAGCCGGTTCAGCCAACGGGATGGCACGGTTTGCGCCTCGGAATCACGAACGGCGCGGGTTAGCCAAACCTCTTTCGCGGCTATCGCCAGCTGAAAATCATGTGCGGACAAACCGATCTGGCGCTCTGGCAATAATAGCCCGACCTTTTGGCGCATCGGCCGGTTCATCCACGGATCAGGATTGGGAGTGCCGGGCCAAATCCCGTCGTTTAATCCACCAAGGATAACCAGATCAGCCCCCTGAACGCGGGCCTCAAGCGTGCCCCAGATCATGATGTTTGGATGCGGGCGGATCGGGTCATGCACTTCGGCCTGATTAAGGATGCCGCGAAACAGATTGCTATAATCGAACGGTGTAAGCGGGCCACCGAAAGCGGCATTGCGCTGTAGTTCCTCGACCTGCTCCAATGCTTTGCGTCCCGCAGGTTTTTCCCACAATTCGCCGCTACCGTCATTGGCGGGACCAGTGGCAAGAGCATGGGCAAGCGAAATATGTTGATCCACATGATCTGCCAGATTGCGGGTGCTGATCTGATCCAACCCGTCCAGAAGGCTTCCAAGCCACGCCGCCCATGCCCAGCGACCATCATCTTTGTGGGTTGCGGCCCAGATGTTCAGGCTGTCTTTGGTCGGAAAGGGCGGGCCGTATTTACGAATGCTCAATTCCAGATCACGGGTCCAGCGCAGGTGATTGCCACGTCCCGCAACGCCAGAATGGGCGAGCGGATGCTTGAGCAACGCCAGCAAAGATTCCGAGGTAAGAACCTGTCCGAACAGGGCAGATATTTGCAACAAGAAGCGGCCAGGTGCCGACATTGGCAGGGGCAATCCGGCGCTGTCATCCGGCTCGATCCCCCATTGATCCAGCGCCGCAGTCACCTGTCGGGTCAGCATCCGGTCGGGCGTAATCAGCGCAGCGGTTTTGCCGGTTTCGGCACATTCCCGCAGCTTTAGGGCAATGGCGAGCGCCTCAATGCGGGATGACGGGGCCTCGACCAATGCCATGTTTTCTGTGGCTTGGGCAAGGTCGGTCAGGTGTTTGCCCTCGGACATCCATTGGTCGGTTACAGGGGCAGGGCGCAACGCAAGTGACACAAGGCGGTTACGCGCAGCGCTGGGCGGATTGGTTTTATCCCATTCCTGAATGTCATCCCGCGATATACCCAGTGTTTTTTGCAACGCGCGAAAGCGGAATTGCGGATGGTCTGCGGCGGTCATTGCATCATCCATTGCGGTCCAGACCTGATGTGGCAAATCAAAATCATAGCCGGGTAGAACGATGGCACCTTGGGGCAGTTTTGCAACCGCAGCCATCAACATATGCGTGGCCCCGCGCGAACCGGTTGATCCCGCAATGACAACGGGATGTGATGGCGGATTACTGTCCCATTCGGTGGTCAACCGCTGCACTACCATGTGTTGTCTGGCTTCGGCATCGGGGTGGTCTTTGGCGGCGTCCCCGAAATAACGCTGGATCAGCTTCACAAATTCTAGCGCCCGTTTCCAATGGCCGGATTGATCCGAAACATCGAGGCTCTCGATTGCGTCAGGCGAAACCCCCTCGCTTTGCATTTCGTCCATCAGATTGGCAAGGCTATCGGTAAGATCAAAAAGGGCAGTGCGTGGGGCCAGATCGGGTTGCAGGCGCAGCAGTTCGGCGACCAGTTGCGACAGTTCCAACCGGCGCTGAAGTTTCGGTACCGCAGGCGGCAGATTGGCAATCGCGGCGGTTTGGCCCAGATCGGTGATCAGGTGAATACGGGGCAACAAAAGGGCCGGACCAGCATCAAAAATATCGCGGATACGGCGCTGCATGCGGCGGGTGTTTACAAAAACCTCGACGGTGGGCAGATATTCCGGCGGCTGGTCAGCGCATCTTTCAAGCAACCCTTGAACCAACGCCTTAGGGAAATCTATGCCCGCAGGCAGGCCAAATACGCGGGGTATTGATGTTGGTTCAAACATCGTGGTTTCCCAGCATGGTTTCGGCAAGCCCTATGCCTGCGGGAGTTCCCACATCGCACCAGTTTCCATAATGCGTCGTGCCGAAAATGCGACCACCGTTATACATTTGATCCCAAAGTGAATGCAGCGAAAATTTGGCTTCAGTGATATTTGCCAACCCATCGGTTTTGATGATTTGTGCTCCTGAATAGATCATCCCGGGCCCGCGTTTTATTGTGCCATTATCAGCCAGCAAAAAGTCTCCGGCCCCCGTGTGACCAATTGCATTTGTAGGAGGGACAAGCAGTAACAGTGCATCCATCTTTTCAGGGTCCCACGTGGCAGCAAGGGTTGTCAGGGGGTTTTGACCGGTCCAGATTGCATCGGTGTTGAGGGTGAAGACAGGGTCGGCTCCCAGCAATGGCAATGCGTTTTTCAATCCACCACCGGTTTCAAGAATTTCTGCCTCATACGAAAGGGTCACATTGCGACCGGCAAGATGCGTTTCCAGTATATCAGGCAGGTAATGGGTGTTGGCAATAATTGTGCTGATCCCCGCAGCATCGACAATTTCCAGCGCGTGGTCAATCAGCGGCCTATCTGCAACCTTGATCAACGGTTTTGGACAGGCAGCAGTCAGCGCCCCCATGCGGGTTCCAAAACCGGCGGCAAAAAGCATCAGGGCGTCGGGGGATTTGTGCATTTACTTTTTAACCTTTGTAAGACGTCAGTGGTGGGTTCTGGCAAAGCAGCAAAGACCAGTCTGCTTAGGCTGCCTAAGGCAGGGTGGGACAGGTCCTGCTTCAGATGGCCCCAGACACGGGGGATCAGGTCGATGTAATCGGGCTTGCCTGCGATCACGCACAGGCGGGCGAATATGCCCAGAATGCGCAGGTTTCGTTGTGCGCCGTTTGCGCAATATGCGGCGTGGAATGTTTGCGGCTCGGTGCCTGTTGCGCTGGTATATCGGTCGATCATCTCTACCTGTATTTTAGCGGGAACATCGCGGCGCGCGTCCTCTAGTAGCGAGACCAGATCATAGGACGGGTGTGCGATGACTGCATCCTGATAATCCAGCAGGCCAACGCATTTTGTGTCGATCCGGTTAGGTAGCCATAACAGGTTTTCAGCGTGGTAATCGCGCAGCGCCATCACAGGAGGGGCGGTGCAGTATGTGGTCAGAACGGTTTCCATCTCTGTGGTGATCGCAGTCACCTCGTCAGGTGTGACAGGGTGATACCACTCAAATACAGGGCCGATATATTCGGCCATCACGGTGGGGGTATAATCCAGCAAACCACTGGGCGCAGGGTGTTGATGAAGCTGGATCAACACGTCAACTGCCGCGCGGTATAGTGTTTGCTCTATATCAGGGTCGTCATTGATCAGCCGCGCGAACAGAGCGTCGCCCAAATCCTCGATCAACAGAAACCCGTGTTGTTCATCCTGCGCCAGAACACGGGGTGGGCTAAGGTCTAGGCCCATTAGGTGGGCGGAGATTGCAACAAACGGCCGGATGTCTTCGCCGCTTTGTGGCGGGGCGTCCATTAGCACGGCGGTTTCACCTGTGTCGCTGTGGGTTAGCCGAAGGTAACTACGGTTAGACGCGTCCCCTGCAAGGTGGTTCCGGGAGGCATTGCCCCAGCCGCTTTGGGTTAGAAACTGGTTGGCCAGGGTTTTTCGATCAGACATCCAGACCCTCCAGAACAGGGCGCCACCGAGGGCTGGTTGCGTGTAATGTTACATGGCGTTCCTGCGGGGTGTCTGTAACTTGTAGCGAAATCACCAGCGCATCTGCTGGTGTTAAATTACCCAGTCGATCAGGCCACTCAACAAGACAGAGCGCGGTTTCAAAGGCGTCTTCCAACCCCAGTTCTTGAACCTCGTAAGGTGTTGTTAGACGGTAAAGGTCACAGTGCCAGATATCGAATTTTGGCGCATCATACGTTTGCACTAAAGTGAAAGTTGGCGAGGGAATATCCTCGGGAGTGGTTAGAAGGGATAAGATCAAGGCGCGAGCAAAGAAACTTTTGCCTGCTCCGATTGGCCCTTCAAGCAGGATCACATCCCCCGCATTCAGGTGCGGGGCCAACGTTTGCGCCAGCCTTGCGGTATCTTCAGGGGACGTAAGGGTGAGGGATATTGAGCACGAACACATAAAGCGACTTTAACCCGACTATTGCGCGGCGCAAACCCGTTCATGCACCCACAGGTTTTTTTTGTGTCGCGCTGCGTTTGCGGGCCGGTTTTTCCGGTGCTTTACCAACGTGGAATTTTACCAAGGTCGCGCCACCGGCGAGCGGCGTAAACTGGCAATCAAGCGTGCGGCCATTATCAAGGGTTGCGCCCCCAAACCACTCAACACGCTCGTTCTGACCCCCGATAAATTCCCGTAAATCCCCCCACAGCGGCGTTGGATCACAGACCTCTTGCCAGTGGCGCGTGGCGTCAATAATGCTCATCTCGCCAAAAGTGGTGCTGGGGTCAACACCCCATAGATTGGTATAGGCTGCGTTTGACATGGTGATCAGGCCGGATGATGAAAAAACCACAACAGGGTCATGCAGTGCATCCAGAACGGCCTGACCAACCTCGAGCTCTTCTCGAAAGTTGCGCGTCAGGGATATTTCGGCGCTGATGTCCTCAAACAATAGCGCGACAGCCCCGTCGGCATGTGGCCGCCCGTTTACACGATATGTCTGACCGGTTGGCAGGGTCCATATTTCCTCATAGGTGCCGTCAGTCGCCGCTTCTTCCAGCGCTGTCATTTGATGGCGCCAGCTTTTGTAATCTTTCGGTTCCGGCATCATTTGATTTTCGCGCAGCCGGTCCAGCAGGGTAAAAAGCGTTGGTCGTGCACTAAGAAAATCAAACGGCAGTTTTGTCAGATCGGTCAAGGCCGGATTGAACAGCGCCAGCTGACGGTTTTTATCAAAGACTGCCAGGCCGATGGAAAGATGGGCAAAGGTTTTTGTCAGGGTCTGGACAAACCCTTTTAGCGAAGTTTCTGCCTGCACGATGGCATCTGCCGGTATGGCGAAACAAAGCATGGATTCATTGACCTTTTTGCAAGACAGATCAAACCAGATCAGATCACCCGAGGTGTCGTCATTAATAGATACACGCACGGTTTGCGGGTTGGGCGCACTATCCGCATCAATCGTATGATCGAATAGACGCGCGGGGGGCCAACTATCATTCTGGTTATCGGGCTTGATGGATTTGACCAAAGCCAGATACGCAGCATTTGCCCAATTGATTTGCCCGTTACGGCCCACCTGCCATACAAGGTACGGCGCAAGTTTGGCCGTTCGACGCAGGGTTTCCAGTTCAGTCTCAAGCGCAGCAAGGCTGATGCTGTCGATCAGGGGTTTCTCGGCTGTGTCAGTATTGACCAGAACCAGACGCGCCAGCCCATCCCACCATTCTGCCATAATGCGGCTGGTATCATTTGGGTCATCCGGCATAATGGTGAGTGATCCGGCATCACCAAGTGCACGTAGATCATCGGCAAGTGTGGAAAATTGTGGACTGAAAGCTGTAATTAGCCGCTGCCAATCTGTTTTATCTTCCGATTTAGGGTCAAGCAATTTGCGAGCGCTGGGCGTTGCATCAATTAAGGCATCATTATCGAATAGAAAGGCGGTTTCAGCGTCGCTTTCTATCATCAGGCTGTGTGTTGATTTCCCAGCCATGTTCATCCCGCGCGAGATAAGCCAAAGGGCAAGCAGCGCCACAAGGAATGAAGTTGTGGTGACTAACAATACGGTATTCAGATCAATTCCTTGCATCACCCTAAGCCTGTTCAACAAAATAAACGTCGCAGGAAACTGTGGCGCTAAAATAGTTAACACCGCGTTAAGGCTATTAGAATTACACCTGCATTGGCTGGTTTTCTCCAACGGCCAGCTTTGCTTCTGATTTGCTGCGGCTGATGGCATTCCTGGGCCATGAAACCAGAACGATCGCACCACACCGTTCGGGGCGCTCGCTTCCGCTTAAAAATGGATCACACCCGTTGGCAAAGCTAAGTTCGGCTCCGGATCGCTCCAGCAAGGTTTTGGCAATGAACAACCCAAGGCCCATACCCTCGTATCCCGGCCTTTTACCCTGTTCTGGTGTAGGCCGACGTGTGAGCATGAATGGATCACCAATGCGTTTGATCAGGTGGGGTGGGAAGCCATCACCATCGTCAATAATTTTCACGGTGATCATTGTGTCGGTCCATTTAATGTCGACCCAAACATGCGTGTCGGCAAAATCCACCGCGTTCTGGATAAGGTTTCGTAGTCCGTGGATGATTTCGGGCTGGCGGCGCACATCGGGTTGGTCGGGTAGGGTGCTGTCGTTCGGATACAGGGTGATTGTAACGGGCTTGCCGCGGTTGATATGGGGCTCTGCTGCCTCGTCAACCACTGCTGACAAAGGCGCATAACGAAGATGCAAATCATCCTTACCGGCCTGCCCCATTGAATGCAGAATATCCCGACACCGATCGACTTGATCGCGGATCAGTTCAACGTCTTCTTTTTGCTGCGGCATTGATTCCAGATCATCAATCAATTCTGTGCTGACGAGTTTGATTGTTGCAAGCGGTGTACCCAACTCATGCGCGGCAGCAGCAACAACCCCGCCCAGATCAGTCAGTTTTTGTTCGCGCGACAGGGCCATTTGCGTGGCCAGCAATGCTTCGGACATGGAATCAATTTCGGCGGTGACGCGGCGCTCATACAGCCCCAGAAAAACAGTGCCGATCAGGATGGCAACCCAGAAGCCGAACACAAACACATCCGGCATTTTCAGGATGAACCCGTCGCTGGTGCGAAGCGGGATGTTATATAGCCCGACAAGAGTGGTCACAGCGATGGTAACAAGCCCCAGAAAGATCGTCGCGCGGGATTGCAGTACGGTTGCTGCAATTACCACAGGCACAAGGATCAGCAAAGAAAACGGATTGTGCAGACCGCCGGTTAGATACAGCAATACGGCAAGTTGCAAAATGTCGAACAGGAACATCAGCATCAATTGGGTTTCGCTCATGCGCTTGCTGTCGGGGAACACGAACATCGCAACCAGATTGGCAATAGTCGAGATGCCAATCACCAAAAAGCAAAGCCCCAGATTTAGCTGTAGGTTATAATAGCGAACCGCAATTGTGATGGCGGTGATCTGTCCGAATATGGCAACCCACCGCAACACAATGAATGTGCTAAGGCGAATCCAGTCGCTTCGATTGTGTCGAACATAGGGATCGGCAGGTAAATCGGACATATGTTTCCCTGGTTTTGTGTGCGGCAACCTGTGCTATTGTTAGTCGGGTCTGATAGGACGATCAATGCACTGTAATCCCAGATCAGGAGAATTAGGACAATGCGTGTGGTTTCGATGGTTTCGATTGCGGTGGTTGCCGCATTATTGGGCACCCTGTGGTATCTGACGGCGAACAAGGATGCAGATGACCTATTTGCACAATGCCGTGCCAGCAATATTATGGGCGGCGCGGGTTCAATCGGTGGGCCGTTCACATTGGTGGATGAAACCGGAAAAACCGTGACGGACAAGGATGTGATTACTGGGCCGACGCTGGTTTATTTCGGCTACACTTTCTGCCCCGATGTTTGCCCGCTGGACAATGCCCGCAACGCCGAAGCCGTTGAGCTGCTGGAAAAGATGGGCAAGATTGTAAAACCTGTCTTTATCTCGATTGATCCAGAGCGTGACACGCCAGAAGCAATGGCAGAATTTACCGATTACCTGCACCCTCGCATGGTGGGCCTGACGGGCACACCTGAACAAACCAAAGCTGCCTCAAAGGCCTATCACACCTATTTCAAGAAAGAGGTAGACGGTGATCCGGAATACTATCTGGTGGACCATTCGACCCAGACCTATCTGATGTTCCCCGAACACGGGTTTGTCGAGTTTTTCCGGCGTGATGAATCGGCTGAAGATATGGCAAAACGTGTGGCATGTTTTGTGGATGCTGCATCTTAGTGCAAGTCTCGAATTGATGGAATTCATCCTGCAAACCGAACGCATTTGCACACAGCCGCTGCCTCGGTTTGCCGGATGAATAAATTAGATCTGATTGACCGAGACTCGCATTAGTCAAATTGACCCGCCCTACCCAAACGCATAGAGTGGGGACAGAACAGTTTGACCAAAGGGGAAACACATGGCCGAAGGTGATCTAAGAGAGATCGGCGAAGATAAAACGCTGCTTCTTGTTGATGATGACGAGCCGTTTTTGAAACGTCTGGCCCGCGCCATGGAAAAACGCGGCTTTGCGCCTGAGATGGCAGGGTCCGTTGCGGCGGGGCGTGCGATTGCGACAGCGCGGCCACCAGCCTATGCGGTGGTTGATCTGCGGCTAGAGGATGGTAACGGGCTGGATGTGGTCGAAGTGCTGCGTGAAAAACGCCCTGATTGCCGCGTTGTGGTTTTGACTGGATACGGTGCGATTGCCACGGCTGTGGCTGCGGTCAAAATTGGCGCAGTTGATTATCTGTCTAAACCTGCGGATGCCAATGATGTAACAGCGGCGCTTTTGGCCAAACCGGACGAGCTGCCCCCGCCACCGGAAAACCCGATGTCGGCGGACCGCGTGCGTTGGGAACATATTCAACGGGTGTATGAGTTGTGCGACCGTAATGTCAGCGAAACAGCGCGGCGTTTGAACATGCACCGCCGCACCTTGCAACGGATTTTGGC
>JAFLKA010000364.1 GCA_022712735.1 Marinosulfonomonas sp.
GGAAGTTCAGGACCGGAAGACGCGCTGATGTTAATGCACAAAGAGGGCCGCCGCTGGCGGGAGATATCGTAAATGAAAAAGATCAAATACCCCGATACCGAAATGATGGCGATGGATCTGGCCGATATTCTGGCCAGCGAAATTAATAATGCCCTCCACAATAAGGACCGCGTCACGCTGGTCGTGCCCGGTGGCACCACGCCGGGGCCGATATTCGACATCTTGTGTGGCGTGCATCTGGACTGGGACCGCGTCAATATCATGCTGACCGATGAACGTTGGGTGCCCGAAACCTCGGACCGCTCCAACACCCGCCTGCTGCGCGAACGCCTGCTGGTGGATCAGGCCGCGGCGGCCACTTATATCCCGCTGTATAAAGACGCCGACAGTATCGAGGCGGCGTTGCCCGACCTGTCGGGTGCCATCGGTCCATTGCTGCCGATTGACATTCTGTTGCTTGGCATGGGCGAAGACATGCACACAGCGTCCCTGTTTCCCGGGGCAGACAATCTGGCACAAGCGTTTGATGCGCATGCACCTCTGTTGCTGGCGATGCGGGCCAAGGGCGCGGACGAGCCACGGGTGACCCTGACTGCCCCCGTGCTGCGTGGTGCGATGTCGACGCATGTGGTGTTCACCGGCAAGACCAAACACAAGGCGGTGAAAGAGGCACGCAAGATCAACGACCCGATGGTTGCGCCGATTTCGGCGTTCCTGAAGGGATCAACCGTGCATTGGGCCCCTTGATGGGGGTTTGGGAAAAACTCTCTAAAACGCAAGCCGAGGTTAGTGATCGCGCGATCCTAGCGTTGTTTGAGGATAGCGGGCGGGCGGGGGCGTTTTCGACCCGTCTGGGCGATATGCTGTTTGATTACTCCAAGACCAATATTGATAGTGATGCGCTGGCGCTGTTGCTGGAGCTGGCCATGGAGGCCAACGTGACGGGGCGTCGTGATGCGATGTTTGCTGGTGAAGTGATCAACGAAACCGAAGGTCGCGCGGTATTGCACACGGCGCTGCGCAATCTGGATGGTGCGGCAGTGATGGTGGACGGGGCGGACGTGATGCCAGATGTATTGGCCACACTGAAGCGGATGGAAACGTTTGCCAATGACGTGCGGGCGGGCCGTATCGCAGGGCAGGGTGGTGCGATCACCGATGTGGTGAATATCGGCATTGGTGGTTCGGACCTTGGCCCTGCGATGGCAACGCTGGCGCTTGCGCCATATCACGATGGGCCGCGCACGCATTTTGTGTCGAACGTCGATGGGGCGCATATTGGCGACACCCTTCGTGGGCTTGACCCTGCAACGACGCTGGTGATTGTGGCCTCGAAAACTTTTACCACAATTGAAACCATGACAAATGCGCAGACCGCCCGCGATTGGTTGGCCGCATCGGTGGATGATCCGGCGGCGCAATTCGCGGCGTTGTCATCTGCCGAGGAAAAGACCGGCACATTCGGCATTCCGCCTGAACGGGTGTTCGGTTTTGAGGACTGGGTCGGCGGGCGCTATTCCCTGTGGGGACCGATCGGGATGAGCATTATGCTTGCCATTGGCCCCGAGAATTTCCGCGATTTTCTGCGCGGCGCTGCCGCAATGGATGAGCATTTCCGCACCGCAGACCTTTCGCATAACATGCCGGTCCTGCTGGCGCTTGTCGGCATCTGGCACCACCAGATTTGCGGCTATGCCACTCGCGCTGTGCTGCCCTATGATCAACGCCTGTCACGGCTGCCGGCCTATTTCCAGCAGTTGGAAATGGAGAGCAACGGTAAATCCGTGGCGATGGATGGCAGCGCCTTGACCCGTTCCAGCGGCCCTGTTGTTTGGGGCGAGCCGGGCACCAACGGGCAGCACGCGTTCTACCAGTTGATCCATCAGGGATGCGATGTTGTGCCGTGCGACTTCATGGTTGCCGCACAGGGGTTTGAGCCTGACCTTGCGCATCAACACCAGCTGTTGCTGGCCAACTGTCTGGCCCAGTCCGAGGCCCTGATGCGGGGCCGCTCGCTGGATGTGGCCCGCGAGATGATGGCGGCCAAAGGGCTGACTGGGGTTGATCTGGAACGCCAAGCCCGTCACCGTGTATTTGCCGGAAACCGGCCGTCAACCACGCTGATCTATCCCAAACTGACACCCTATGTGTTGGGCCAGATCATCGCGCTCTACGAGCACCGCGTGTTCGTTGAAGGGGTGATCTTGGGCCTGAACTCCTATGACCAATGGGGGGTGGAACTGGGCAAGGAGTTGGCCACCGCGCTTACGCCTGTTGTGGCGGGGGACGAGAGTACCGAGGGCAAAGATGGATCGACCGGAATGCTGGTGGATTACATTCACAAATCACGCTGAGGGACGTAGGGTGGGCGTTCAGAGCGCGCGAGAGGCACGCTCGACGATATCTTCGATCCGGATTTTGCCACACGTCTAGATTTGAAGTATAAAGGCACGATGCGTATCACTAAAAAACCTTGTTTATTGACGGGTGTATTAATGCTGGGCGCGGTGTTTTTGCCGTCCGGCATTTCGGCTTGCGGGTTGGCATTGCTGTTGGCAATGGATGTGTCGTTATCGATTGACGAGGCCGAGTATCAGTTGCAATCGGGCGGCATGGCAAAAGCGCTGCAACAAGAGGATGTGCAGCGGGTGATCGGGGCTGTACCCGGTGGTGTGGCGATGTCCGTGCTGCAATGGTCCGGCAGCGATGAGCAGTTTGTGGCGATCCCGTGGACATTAATCAGTGATCCGGCTGAAATAGACAGATTTGCGGCAGAAATCACATCAATGCCGCGTATGTTCACCGGCGATACAGCGCCTGGATCAGCTTTGGAATATGGTGTGCTGCTACATGACGCCAACCCCTGGACTTGCGCACGATTGACGATTGATATGTCGGGGGATGGCTCGCAAAATTCCGGACGCGATACTGTGGTCGCTGCGAAGTTGGCGGTGGATTACGGCATTACCGTGAATGGTCTGGCAATTCTGGGCAGTGATCGCGGGGTGGAGCAGTTCTTCTTGCAGAATATCGTACGCGGGCCGAAAGCTTTTCTTGAATCCACGAACGGGTTTGCCGATTTCGAGGCGGCATTTCACAAGAAATTGTTGCGGGAAGTGCCGATAACCTTGGCTGAAATGGCGCGCTGATAAGGTTTTGTTGACTGGAGCGGGTGAAGGGAATCGAACCCTCGTATTCAGCTTGGGAAGCTGCTGCTCTACCATTGAGCTACACCCGCGTCTAAGTGATCAGGTAATTGCGATCACACATTTCGTCAAGCCGCTTATCGGGCCTTTCAGCCCTCTGCGCTGGGGATCAGCGAAAAGCGACCATCGAGAGCGATGAGCCGCTACCTTCGCCGCCGCCTGCGTCTGCCACCATCACCGCCGCCTGTGTTGAAATTCACATCGGGCAGGGTGATGTGGGTTTCCAAAATAGGGAAGGGTTCCGCCGAATTGGGGATCGCCGAGGCGTTGACGAAATGCTCTTGAAAGCGCGGCTCGATTGCGGTTTCGATCTTGTGGATTTCCCGCACGGTTTGTTCAATCTCGGCGCGGGCGGACCGGTTCAGCAGGGCAATCCGCGCCCCCGTGCCAGCGGCGTTGCCAGCCGACGTGACCTTGTCCAGCACACAGTCAGGGATCATCCCCAGCACCATCGCGTGTTTGGGCGAGATATGGGCGCCGAACGCACCCGCCAGCACGATGCGATCCACCGTATCGACCTCGAATTTATCCATCAACAGGCGGGCACCGGAATAAAGCGCGGCCTTGGCCATCTGGATTTCGCGGATGTCGCGGTTGGTGACGGTGATCACGGGCCCATCATCGGCCGAGCCATCCCAAACCATGTAGGAATTGGTGCGCCCGTCGGCAAAGCAGCGCGTGGTGCCGGTCTGCTCGGCCGATCCAATCAGGCCGGGGCCATCAACAATGCCCGCCATGCGCATTTCGGCCACCAGCTCGATGATGCCGGAGCCGCAAATGCCGGTCACGCCGGTGGTAGCGATGGCGGTATCGAAGCCGTCTTCGTCCGACCACAGGTCCGATCCGATCACCTGAAAGCGCGGCTCTTTGGTGACGGGGTCAATGGTGACATGTTCAATCGCGCCCGGGGCGGCGCGTTGGCCGGAACTGATCTGTGCGCCCTCGAATGCGGGGCCGGTGGGGGACGAACATGCCAGCACGCGCTCCTTGTTCCCGAGCAGCAATTCGGCGTTGGTGCCAACGTCCACCACCAGCACCAGATCGTCGGATTTGTCCGGTGCTTCCGACAGGGCCACCGCCGCCGCATCGGCCCCGACATGGCCCGCGATGCAGGGCAGGATGTAGGTGCGGGTTTCAGGGTGCAGGTTTAGGCCCAGATCACTGGCTTTCAGGCGCAGCGCGTCGGATGTGGCCAGCGCAAAGGGCGCTTGGCCCAGCTCATAGGGATCAATGCCCAAAAACAGGTGGTGCATGACGGGGTTGCAGACGAATACTGTGTCCAGAATATGTAATTTGTCGATCTCGGCCTCGAACGCTATCTGGTCAAACAGCGTGTTCATACCTTCACGCACGGCGCGGGTCATTTCCTGCGCTCCGCCCTCGTTCATCATGCCGTAGGACACGCGGCTCATCAGGTCTTCACCAAAGCGGATTTGCGGGTTCATGATGCCGCTAGATGCCGTGACCTCGCCGGTTTGCAGATCGCACAGGTGGGCTGCGATGGTGGTGGAGCCGAGGTCAACGGCAAGGCCATAGATCGGGTCATCGAAGAAACCGGACCACAGGCGCAGGATGGTGTGGGGGGCATCATCAGTCGCTTGATGCAGGGCGACGGTGACTTTCCACTCGCCTTTGCGCAGGATGGATTGCAGGGAGGTCAGGACCGACAGATCGGCGCTGATCTCGCCCAGCTTCCACTGGGTTTTCAGCGCTGTGATCAGCCGTTCCAGATCACCGGAGGGATCAACCATATCGGGTTGCTCGACCTCGACATAATACAGATGCACGGTCGGGTTCAGGGTGATGTCGCGGGCCTCGGCCCGTTTGCGCACCACCTGTTTGTGGACCTGGCTTTCGGGGGGCACGTCAATCACCACGTCGGCCTCGATTTTCGCCTGACAGCCCAGACGCCGCCCGTCAATCAGCCCGCGAATGGACTTGTAACGCTCCTCGACGCTGTTCCATTCCGACAGCGCGTCCTTGGACACGCTGACGCCGTGTTTGGGGAATTCGCCGTAAGCTGGCGTGATCTGGCAGCGCGAACAAATCCCGCGCCCGCCGCAGACCGAGTCCAGATCGACGCCCAACTGGCGGGCGGCGGTCAGAACGGGGGTGCCAACGGCAAAATTGCCCCGCTTGCCGGAGGGGGTGAAGATCACCAGAGGGTCGGATTTTGTCATGGTTGCGCGCCTGTCTGCCTGTTTCCCATTCCCTTTTAATGGGTCAGGGCCAAGGTGCAATGCTCAAGCGCGACGAAGAGGGGGTGAGGAGCGGCAGAGGTGTAAAAACGAGAAACCAGCGGTTAGCTATAGTTGCATCAAATATCTGTACAAAAAGCACAAGCCAACACTGGAAAAAATTACTGGGGCAAAACAGTTTGTTACAATAGTTGCCCAACTTTTCACTCTCGTGAAATTTCTTTTGTAGTCAGAAGTAATGATGTCGTTCTGCCAGTTTATGTTTTCTTGTTCTCCCGAAAGGTCTCCGCGCCTAGAATCGTTAGCGCCCCTTTTTTCATATTCGTCGCTGATGTCTTTTTCTGAAAACCCAAGTATTTCCCCTGTGGTTCTACTGGTTTTCCACTTTATCATGTCAGGGAGGTAGCTACCAAATATTTCCAAACCGGCACTGACTAAAAAAGTCAAAAGAAAGAGTAGGGTAGCCCAAAAAATGAACCATCCTAATATTTTTTGATTACCTGAAAAATCCAAACCTATTAATGTTAACTTACTGGGTAAAGCCTCGGTTAATCCGATAAATAATGAAATACTTGAAAATACCACAAGTTTGGATTTGAGACGACGAACGTCTTCGCTGAATGAAAGTAATTGCTTTTCCATATTTTTCTAGTCCTAATCACTAGTCTCAAATTGACTACATCGAACAATATCGTTTTCAACAGTCGATCACAATCAGTGGACTACATGAAACTTTGCGTTAGATTTTTCACCAGCCCATCATCCCTCATCCAACCAATCCAGCACCGCCTGTCGGTCCCCGTCAAGCGTTGGGGCGCGGGCGTCCTGCAACGTGTCATCCATCCCCGAAATCTTGATCGGGTTGCCTGCGGCAAGAAACGGTTTGCCGCCATCCGGGGCGGCCAGTTCGATCACCATGTTGCGGGCCTGTATTTGCGGGTCGGCCATCGCTTTGGCGACGTTCTGGATCGGGCCGCAGGGCACGCCTGCTGCCTCTAACAGGCCAATCCAGTGCTTTTTCTTCTGCTCCAGCGTGACCATTTCGATCATCCGTTTCAATATCTTGACATGTTTGCACCGCGCGGCGTTGCTGGCGAAACGGGGATCGTCCAGTAGCGGGCCAAGGCCCAAGGCGGCGCACATTTTGCCAAACAAAGCATCGTTGCCCGCTGCGATGACGAACAGGCCGTTTTTGGCGTGGAAGGTTTCAAACGGGGTGATCGACGGGTGGCGTGCGCCAGAGCGTTTGGGGGAGCAGCCGGTTTCATTCGTAATGGCAATCGCGTGCTCCAGAATGGCCAGTTGCCCGTCCAGCATCGCCACATCGACCTTGCGACCCAGCCCCGATTGCACCCGCTCATAGAGTGCTGCCGTGACGCCTTGGGCCAAGAACATGCCGCCGACGATATCGCCGACCGAGGCGCCGACGCGCACAGGTTCGCGGTTGGCCTCGCCGGTGATCGACATCAGCCCGCTGCGGGCCTGCACCACCATGTCATAGGCGGGTTTCATCGAATCCGGTCCGGTGTGGCCGAACCCCGAAACCGCGCCGTAAATCAGGCGGGGGAAGCGGGCGTGAAGATCGTCCCAACCATACCCCAGCCGCTCCATCACGCCGGGGCGGAAGTTTTCGACCAGTATGTCGGCCTTTGGCAGCATCCGTTCAAACAGGGCACGATCGGTGTCGTCTTTCAGATTTAACGCGATTGATTCCTTGCCACGGTTTATGGCGGCGAAATAGGCGCTCTCGCCGGCGCGGAAAGGTGGGAAATGGCGGGTGTCGTCGCCAACCTCTGGCTGCTCGACCTTGATAACCCGCGCCCCGAGGTCGGATAGGACCATAGAGCAATAGGGCCCCGCCAGAACGTGGGACAGATCAATAACGGTGATACCGGATAGGGGGGTGGACATGGCAAGCTCCTGTTCAAGTTGCCATGCTTCCTACAACTGTCGAGCGGCGCCCACCATGACCTATATCATGCCCGAATTACTCGCTGTGCGAGCCCCATTCGCAGCGGTCAAATTCCATGTAGAGCACCAATGTGTTGCTTTTGTTCGGGGCCAACAGCTGGGTGCAGCCCTCAAGATCATCGGGGTGTTCAAACACGCTGACTTTGCCGCCCTGATCGGTGTCGGCACATAGTATTGCGCCGGGGGCCAGCATTTCTACAGTTCGCACATCGGCGGTCTCGACAATGAACAGATGTTCCACATGCGCGCCGTTGGTCACGCACATTTTGCCGGGGGTGTCGCTGGGGGCCAGCAGGACATCATCATATGTGTCGGGTCCCTCTGCCATTGCGGTCTGGAATGTGGCGAGATAGGCGATCACATCGCGGCGGTCCTCCTCGTTCTTCAACTTGAAGCGCATCTTGGCTTTGGCACGGGGATCATCCAGCAGGGCGCGCAGGTATTTTGTCGGATTGCTGATGTATTCAAAGATGCTGTCCTCGTCCCAAACGTGGCCAGCCTCGCCAGCTGCCACCATGGATTTGGAGTATTTGAAGCCGTCGTAGGATGCGGCGGGCCGCCCGATAATGCCGGTCAAAACAGGACCGGTTTTACTGACGGCCCCTTCGCCAACTTGGTGGCAGGAGGCGCATTTCTTGAATATTGCCTCGCCTGCCTTCGCGTCTTGGGCGTGGGCCGGTGCGGTGGTCAGGGTAAGTGCGGTTGCGGTTAATATTACGGACAACTTCATGATAATGGGCTCCTTTTTCAGGTAAAATGCGGTTAAAATGGCGGGACTGTCCAATCATCTTTGCTCAAATGCTGGTCACGAAATGGTGAAGGGATGTTTAGCGACTGTGATTTCACCTGACAGATTGTCGCAGGTAAGAATGGTGTCAGCTATATATTAGAAGCCAAGGGAGAGACCCATGAGAAAACTGATTACAAGCACCGCAGCCGTTTTGGCGCTGGGATTAAATGCTGGCACGGCCAACGCACAAATGGCACCGTTCGGTTCCGACGATGATCTGGCCTATGCCGCCCTGATCTGGGAGGCGATGCAGGCGCAAAACCTGGTTGGCGATCACGCCATCAAGTCTTTCCCCTACGAGGGCACGGCGC
>JAFLKA010000126.1 GCA_022712735.1 Marinosulfonomonas sp.
CTCTGGCTCTGGCTCTGGCTCTGGCTCTGGCTCTGGAAAACGCTCCTCGACCAAAGGCGCGTCGTCAATCAGTTCTTCCTCGCCACCATCCTCGACAATTTCATCCAGCCCTTTTTCCAGCTTGGACGAGGATTTGAATAGACGGTTTTTTAGCTTCTTGAAGAATGACATCGCACATGGCCCTTAGTGTTCCCTTAACAACTATGGCACCTATACGCCGGATGGAAGAGGCGGCATTGGCAAAATGGCATTGCAGGCGCACAGTCTGCTTTGTATTGGATGAAAAACATCCCTATATTGTTGGCAACATGTCCCAGAACCCGACCACCACACCCCCCCCTGACGCAGCACTATTGGCCGCTATCGCTGCCCATGTTGCCGCCACGGACAAACGGATCAGCCGGTTTGAACATGCTGGCCGAACAATATGGGTCAAGCGGCAGGAACACCTATCGCTGCGGATGCGGCTGCAAAAGGGCAATTCGCATACAGCCTTCAAGGCCGAACGCGCCGCACTTCACACGCTGCGCAATGCAGGCATTCCCGTGCCCGGCATCTTATCCGAAGGCCCTGATTTCATTGCGACATCCGATAGCGGCCCGTCCTTGAAATATCTACTGATAACACAATCCGGCACGCTGGATCAGCGCAAACAGGCGTTTGCGGCGGCAGGCACACATCTGGCGGCGATGCATGCATCGCATCTGTCGCACGGGCGCCCGTCGATCAAGGATATATGCTGGGCCAACGGACAAATCACGTTTCTGGATTTTGAACGCTTTCATACCAAACGCAACACCCCGAAAGGCCATGCGCATGACCTGATCATGATGGTGTTTTCTGCCTATGCGGTAACGGGGCGCGACTGTCCGGAAATCGACGCCGCGATCAACGGGTATCGCGCAAATGACCCCGGTCATATCTGGGAACATGCGGTCCAGTGGTGCCACAAAATGCGAGGGGTCGATTATGTGACCAAACCGGTACAATGGCGCGGCCCCGGCAAAGCCCGCGAATTCAAGGCAATTCCGCTGACATTGACCGCCTTTGCCCGCAGCTAAAGCGCCCCCAGCCCCCAGAACAGTCCGATCTGGGCGGCAATATAGGTGATCCAGACAGCCTTGCCCGCCAGTTTGCGCGACGTGTGATCATCAGGCAGCACAAAGGTCTCAATCGACAGGATCAGGTCCGAGACCACGAACAGCAGCGCACCACACAGGGCGACCCACCGCAGGTCAGGCAGGCCCAATGCGGTCAGCCCCATTGCCAGAATAATGCCGACATAGGCCCGCACCGGCCATTTCAACGCGCCAGTATGCGGGCGCAACCACCATTCAGTCGACAGACCCAAAGCAACCATCAGCGCGATGATCGGCCATTGCGAGGCTTGCAGGTTTACCCCGACTGCGACCATCAAGGCGATATAGGCCAGATGCGCTGCGGCGAACGCGATCATGCCCGTCAAAAAGGCCTTGGTCCCGGGCCGTGAAAGGGCAAAATCACCGACAGCGCTTAACCCCAGCGCCGCAGTCAGCAAAACTGTCAGCAAAACCGGCGCGCCTTCGCTAAAGGCGGCCAAGGCAAACAGCGTCACGGGAATGGTTTTGCGGATGGATCGCACCCATCTGGTGCGCCCGCCTGTGCGCGGTAAATACATCACCGCCGCGACCACGCCCAAGGCAAATAGCGCAGCGGGGCTAAACATCGGGCATCGGGATTAGACGTGTGGCATGCGGTTTGTGGTTCATATCTTGATCCAGTTACAGGGCTTTAGCAGGACCCTAACGCGTCGCGCCCTATAGTGGCCATGCTAAATGCTGCTCTCCAGCATTTACGGTTTGGGAACACTGTGTTTTCTTTTATCTTCAAAAGCTTGCCCGTGGATGTGGTATGGACGCCCGATGACACATTTGATCACATACCGAATGGCAATGTTTGCAATTGCCAGTTTTTTGCCAATCCCGTTGATCGCGCTGGCAGCCGTGTTTGGCGGGTGGTGGGTGTTGATTGCCTTACTATACATCACGCTGTTCACATTCTCGCTCGATGAACTGGTAACAATTGCCAGCGACCCCGAACAGCCAGAGCAGGAATTTCCTGCCGCCGACAGATTATCAACAATACTGGCTGTTTCGCATTTTTTACTATTAGCATTAGTGGTTTGGGCGATATCATCCAATTCTGCACTTGGTTTTTTCGGCACCCTAGGGTTGTTCATCGCCTCCAGCCTGTTCTTTGGCCAAGTCAGCAATTCCAATGCGCACGAGCTGATTCACCGGACCGACAAACGGTTGTTCAACCTTGGAAAATGGGTCTATATTTCGCTGCTGTTCGGGCATCACACCTCGGCGCACCCGTTGGTCCACCACAGGTTTGCAGCATCGGATAATGACCCGAATTCAGCCGAGCTGGGCGAATCGTTTTATACATTCGCACGACGTGCATGGATCGGGTCGGCCCGTGCCGGATTTGAAATGGAGAGCGCGCGTCTGCAAATGAAACGCACAAAACCCGCGCGGTTTAGCCACCCCTATTACACCTATACTGCGGGCGGCATCGCCAGCTTGCTGCTGGCCTTTGTTATCGGTGGCTGGGCTGGTGCGCTGGCGCTGATCGGGCTGGCCACTTACGCGCAGGTGCAGCTGTTGCTGTCGGATTATGTGCAGCATTACGGGCTGCGCCGCATCACCTTGCCAAATGGCAAACTAGAGCCGATTGGCATCCAGCATTCGTGGAACGCGCCGCACTGGTTTTCCAACTATCTGATGTTGGCAGCACCGCGCCATTCCGACCATCACGCGCACCCCGCCAAAGCCTATCCAGCCTTAACATTGCCCACCCCCGATCAGGCCCCGAGCTTGCCGCGCAGCCTGCCGGTGATGGCCCTTGTCGCGCTTTATCCGCGCCTCTGGCGGCGCGTCATGGACCCGCTTGCTGCCCATTGGCAGAACCGCGAACAACTGGCTGCGCAATAAATGGCCACTCAAAGCACCCTGCTGCGCGGGGCTGGTATTAACAAGGGAAGTCTGCCAGAAATACGCCATGCTAAAACGCGCACGTCCCCTTTTACTGATCGCTCTGCTGATGAGCAGCCCGCTTGCCGCACAAACCCTGATGGACGCCGACGCATTTGAGGCCTACTCCCAAGGCAAGACCCTCTATTTCGGATATGACGGCACCACATATGGCGCCGAGGAATACCTGCCAAACCACCGCGTGCGCTGGTCATTTCTGGAAGGACAGTGCAAAGAGGGCAACTGGTATCAGGACGGCGAATTGATTTGCTTTGTCTATGAGGACGATCCGGAGCCGCAGTGCTGGTCATTTTATCAAAGTGACGACGGGCTGGTGGCACAATTCGAGAATGATCCGGACCTGAGCACTCTGTTCGAGGTCAGACAAAGCAACGAGCCAATGGTGTGTCTGGGGCCGGAAATCGGGGTTTGACCTGTTGCAGCAGGCAAGAGATTCTATGCGCTCCGCGCGGGGGATAT
>JAFLKA010000449.1 GCA_022712735.1 Marinosulfonomonas sp.
GGTCATGCCTATCATGCGACCATGCCGACAGATGCACTAAAGGCGTTCCGCGATACCATGCTGGAAACCCGCGATTACGGCTTTGATAAATTGCGCGATGCGCAATGGGAGCAGGGCGACCGCGTGCGGGCGATGCTGAAAGAGCGCGGCATCAAATCCGTGGCCGCAGACGGGTTTGGCGCACCGGGTGTGGTGGTCAGTTATACCACGGACGCGGATGTGCAAAACGGCAAGAAATTCGCCGCATTGGGCATGCAGATCGCCGCTGGCGTACCGCTGATGTGCGACGAGGGGCCGGATTATAAATCGTTCCGTCTGGGCCTGTTCGGGCTGGATAAGCTGTATGATGTGGACGCCAGTGTGGCGCGGCTGACGGCGGCACTTGATCAGGTGTTTTGATTCCCATTTCTGTTCTCTAAATATCCCCGCCGGAGGCATCAAAAGTTTTTTTGCCTGCGGCGCAGGTATTTAGGGCAAGAAGAAGCTAACTCGATAGCGCTTGCAAGAAACCTGTCAGATCATCGGTATGGTGATGGATGTGTGCAGCGGGCTTTGCCGCGGTGGGCGCAACATGGACGCATTGCATTCCCATATCATGCGGGGCAGCCAGATTGCGGGTGTCATCCTCGAACATTGCGCCGGTTTTGGTGTCGATCCCGTCGGCCGAAAACACCGTCTCAAATGCACGACGCTCGGGTTTTGGATGGAAACCGGCGTCCTCGACCCCGTAAACGGCATCAAACACCCCGTTCAACCCACGCGCGGCAATCACCCGTTCGCCATATGGGGCCGAGCCGTTGGTATAAACGATCTTGCGCCCCGGAAGTGCACGGATCGCGTCGGCCAAGGGGGCGTCCTTTTCCAGATGCTCGAGCGAGATTTCATGCACATGGGTTAGATAGGGCGCAGGATCGACGTTATGTTCGCGCATCAACCCTGCCAGCGTGGTGCCATAGGTATGCCAGTAATGCTTGCGCAAATGGTCGGCCTCGGTTCGCTCCACCCCCAGTGTGTCCATCACATATTGCGTCATCCGCACCTCGATCTGGTCAAACAGCCGAGCGCTGGGATGATAGAGTGTGTTGTCCAGATCAAAGACCCAGTGGCGGACATGTGAGAACTGTTTTGCAATCATGCGGCCATAGTTAGGGGGATGTGGCATCAGGATCAACTTGATTGCCGGTTGATTGGGGGGGGCAGGCAGGCGTAGGTTGTGGATAACGAAAATTGGAGACAAGTAATGAGCGAGATTCGCACCCCCAATAAAGATGCCTACGGCCTGATCCTCGAGGCGATTGATGTGGGGGTTTATAAGCCCGGCGACAGATTGGTTGAATCCGAACTGGCCGAGAGGTTTGGCGTGTCGCGCACCCCGATCCGCGAGGCGCTGCAACGGCTGGAAACGCAGTCATTGCTGATCCGCGACGGGCGCAGTCTGATTGTCGGGGCGCTGGATCATAACCAGCTGTCCGAACTTTATGCGGTGCGGGCCGAACTGGAAGGGTTGGCGGCGCGTCTGGCGGCGCAACATGCTGTGCCCGAGGAGGTGCGGGTGCTGCGCAAGATGATCGGGGAGGACCGCAAACTGGTGCAAGACCCCGAGGCGCTGTCGCTGGCGAACCGGCGGTTCCACAAGCAAATCCATCTGGCATCGCACAACCGCTATCTGGTGCAACAACTGGACCTTGTGCATCGCACAATGGCGTTGCTGGCGACAACGTCACTGGCCGTTGAGGGGCGCAGCGAGGGGTCATTGGACGAGCATGATGCCATCGTCACCGCGATTGAAAACGGGGATGGTGACGCGGCCTATGCGGCGTTGAAACAACACATCTCCAAGGCGTTTGAAACGCGGCTTGTGCTTGATGCCGAGCGGCCGGAATTTTCTGGTGGGTTATGATGCAACCTGCGTGTCGCTAGCGTCTTCTACACGATCCTCGGTGCGCTCGAACACACCGTGGGCGGTTTTATCCCAGTAAAACGGCTGGGTCAGCAACTCGTAGAACGCTTTGTAGGCCGCCAGTGTTCCCATCGGAAAATAGAGGTGCATGGTCGGCACCCACGGGATCAAAAAACGATGTTTTTTGTCCGACACAGCAAAGGCGGAAACTGCCACGGTGATCACTTCGGCCAGAATGAATGTGATGCCAAGGGTCATCAGTGTGTTGCCGCTGACTACGGTAAGCATCGGGTGCGCAACCCCGAACGGGATCAGCCAGAACGACCACAGTAATGGGGCGAGTAAAAACTGCGACAGAGTGCCAAGAAAAAGGATTTGCACCCCTAGAAACTTCTTGAATCCTAATTCTTTCAACAGCTTACGAGGGGATCGCATGTGCACGGCCCATGTGATTGCAAACCCTTTTAACCAGCGTGAACGTTGCTTTATCCATGGCACAAAGCGACAGTTTGCTTCTTCCTCGGTGACGGTATGGACGATTTCGGTGCGGTAGCCGTGACGTGCCAGACGGATGCCCAGATCGGCGTCCTCGGTCACGTTATGGGCGTCCCACCCGCCCAGTTTTTCCAGTGCGTCGCGGCGGAAAAACAGTGTGGTGCCGCCCAAAGGAACGGCAAAGCCCAACCGCTCCAGCCCCGGTAGGAACACGCGAAACCACGTGTTGTATTCAATGGTAAAACAGCGCGACAGCCAGTTGGTGCGCGGATTATAGAAATCCAGAACGCCTTGCAAACAGGCCACCTGTGGGCCGCGTTCATGGAACCGGCGCACGATCTGGTGGATCTGGTCGGGGTGCGGCGCATCTTCAGCATCATAAACCCCGATGATAGAACCACGGCAAAAATCCAGCGCGAAATTCATCGCGCGGGGTTTGGTGCGCACCGTGCCCTTTGGCACCTTGATAACGCGCACCCAGCGGGGCAGGTGGGTGCGCTCCAAGGTCTCGCGCGTGGTTTCATCGTCGTCTTCGATCACCAGACAAATATCCAGCAGTTCTTTTGGATAGTTCAGCCGTTTTAGTCGGCGGATCAGATGCCCCGCCACTTCGCGCTCCTTATATAGCGGAACCATGATCGACACGGCCGGCAAGCGGAATGTTTCGGTGCGCGGCGGCGGGGTGGTTGTGGCAGAGGCACGGCGCAAATACGGGCGGATTTGGCTGGCGGCGGTGGCGGTCTTTAGCCCCATATTCATCACCAGCGTTAAAATGGCCCAACCGCATAGAACCGTGAAGCTGGCAACCGGTGCGAGTGTAACGCAAGCAAGGAATGCCAAAACCGCAGCCAGCGTATATCGCAACATGCGCTCGGGATTCCATGAGCGGCAACTTTCAGCATCGCACACACGCGTTTCGGCCCGTTCAATCAGGGCATGGCTGTGGGTTTTAATCAGGGCATTCTGGATGTCGTGTTCTGGCGCAATCGCCATTAAAACAGTGCCCAGTTCCGGTGGTAGATTTCCGCGCAGCTGCTCAAACCGGTCAGGTTTTGATGTGGCGATCACCAATGCCCCGCCAATATGCTGCCACGGCACGATGTTTTCTTTCAGGCACAATTCCAGATCGATCATGTCTTTTAGGCGCGGGTTGGGCGGTGTTTCTTGCAGATCAATCAGATCGGCCCCGAATTGCTGGGAAAGGGCACCAAACAAATCGGCTTCGCTGACCATCCCGTGATTTAGCAGGATATTGCCCAGTCGGGTTTCCTCGCGGTTGCGCAAGGCCAATGCTTTTAGCAAATCACCCTGTGTCAGGGCACCGGATTGCACCAAAACCTCGCCGATTGGTACCCTTGGCACATGCAGTCTAGGCACTGCGGTGGGGCAGAGTGGTTTTGCGCGCGGGGTCGGGAAGGTCACGACGACAGGTTGTTTATATGGCTGCATAGTTTGGATCACACAAGAAAAGGGTCAGCCCCTACCCTTGGTAATCATCGTTAACAGGTGGTTAATTTTGTCGGAAATTACGCGTTATTCTCGATCGCTGTGACGAAACGTTCGAATAAATAGGCGCTATCCTGCGGGCCGGGGCTGGCTTCGGGATGGTATTGCACCGAAAACACAGGGCGATCCAGCAGGCGGATGCCACAGTTTGATCCATCAAACAGCGATATATGGGTTTCGATCACCCCGTCAGGCAAGGTTTGCGCATCCACGGTAAAGCCGTGGTTCATCGAGGTGATCTCAACCTTGCCGGTTTCTTTATCCTTGACCGGATGGTTGGCCCCGTGGTGGCCGTGGTTCATTTTGATCGTCTTGGCGCCAACCGCCAGCGCCAGCATTTGATGCCCCAGACAGATGCCGAAAATAGGAATATCGGCCGCAAGGATACCTTTGATCATCGGCACAGCATATTCACCAGTCGCCGCCGGATCACCGGGGCCGTTCGACAGGAAAACACCCGCGGGGTTCAACGCCAGAATCTCGTCAGCGGTGGCGGTGGCGGGCAGGACGGTGACGTCGCAACCAGCCGAGGCAAGACAGCGTAAAATGTTGCGTTTGGCGCCAAAATCAATGGCGACAACCTTGTGACCCTTGGTGGTGCGCTTTGGGTAGCCATCGGGCCATGCCCACCGCATTTCATCCCATGTATAGGACTGCGCACAGGTCACGGTTTTGGCGAGGTCCAAACCCTCAAGCCCTTGAAACGCACGGGCTTTTGCTACCAGTGCTTCGATGTCGAAATTGCCATCCGGATTATGTGAGATTGCCACATGCGGCGCACCTTGCTGGCGGATTGCGCGGGTCAGGCGGCGGGTATCAAGCCCGCCAATGCCGATGCGCCCACATTTTTCCATCCAGTCGCGTAAATCACCTGTGGCGCGCCAGCTTGACGGCTGGGTCGGGTCCCATTTAACCACGATACCCTCGGCCACGGGATCGGCGCTTTCGTCGTCCTCAGAGGTGACGCCGGTGTTGCCGATGTGGGGAAAGGTAAAGGTGACAATCTGGCCGGCATAAGACGGGTCCGTCATGATTTCCTGATAGCCGGTCATCGCGGTGTTGAAACACAGCTCGGCCTCACAATCGCCGGTCGCGCCGAACCCGATACCGTAGAACAATGTGCCATCGGCCAGCGCAAGGCAGGCGGTGGGTTTTACGGGGTCAATTTTTGGTGCGGCGGTAGACATGGCACGACTCCTTGGTTGAAATCTGTCGGAGGCTGAAATCTATCGGAACCTAAGGCGGCGGGCAATTCGGGTCAAGCAGAAAGGATTTTTGACTTATTGTTCAAAAACAAACGCTTAGATGGAATGCGGGCTGTTGTCATGGCGGGCCTGTCAGGGTAATCTGGGCGCTCTTGATATTTTCGGACCTAAGGGATGAGGACACCGGATGACTTTACGAACCAGACTAACGGACGCCATGAAAGAAGCCATGCGCAACAAGGAAGCCGCACGGCTATCAACCTTGCGCCTGATCAACGCCGCAATCAAGGATCGTGACATTGCGTTGCGTGGAAACGGCGGTGGTGACGAGGGCGTTTCGGATGACG
>JAFLKA010000170.1 GCA_022712735.1 Marinosulfonomonas sp.
TGTGGTTTCAACGGGTCGCTGCAACACAGGCCTCAAATTTCTCTGCTGGCGTTTGATATTGCAAGGTCTTTCTCGGTCGCTCGTTAAGCTGGCGTGCGACCGCGCTGAGTTTGGCTTGGCTAAATCCGGATATATCAGTGCCTTTGGGGAAGTACTGCCTGAGAAGGCGGTTGGTATTTTCATTGCTCCCGCGTTGCCACGGAGACTGAGGATCACAAAAATAGACGTCGATGTTCGTGGCTATGGTGAACTTTCGGTGCCCCGCCATTTCTGATCCGCGATCCCAAGTCAGGGATTTGTAGAGTTCCTTTGGAAGCTTTCGAGCCTGTTTGATCAAGGCTGTCGTCACGCTCTGGGTATCCTTATTCCCAACTTTCGCCAACATCACGAAACGGGAATGGCGCTCAACCAGCGTCGCGATGTAGCTGTTGTTCGATCCTGCTATCAAGTCACCCTCCCAATGCCCCGGAACAGCACGATCTTCGACCTCAGCCGGGCGCTCGCTAATCGAAACAGCATTTTTGATTTTGCGCAACTCAAGGCCCTTTTGAGTGGCATATCTTGAGCGTCGGATCGCACGTGGGCTGCGCAGGCATTCCTGCAATTCCTTCTTCAAAACCCCTCGGGTTTGGACATAGAGGCTGCGATATATCGTTTCGTGTGACACGCGGTTTTGCTCTTCATCAGGATATTTGCGTTTGAGCCACCCTGCGATTTGCTGCGGTGACCATTTCCGACGCAGCTTGCGCGCTATCAACTGGCACAAAGGATCGTTGAACGAAAGCTTACACGACTTGGGCCGGGTTGCGCAGTCCCAGGCACGCTGGTCTGAGCGGGCGGCGCGATAGGCTTGACGTCCGCCATTCCTGCGAACCTCTCGGCTGATTGTCGAAGGCGACCGGTCCAGGCTTTGCGCGATTGAACGAAACGACTGTTTTGCGGCAAGCCCGCGGGAAATCTCCTCCCGTTCAATGAGGCTCAAGGTACATCGCGGCCGCGTGCGATCAGGGGGCCGGATCCCACCAGTTCGCGCCAAATGAGGGAAGATCGAAGACGACGCACGATTGAAGTGACGGCCAATCGAACCCATCGACTCTCCGCGTTGCCACCGATCCCACATCTCCGACTTCTGTTTATCCGTATAAAACGTCCGTTTACGATACTTCATAATAAACACTCCATCTTTCTCAAAAGATTAAAGTGTTGCGTCGACCCATTGAAACCACAGCTCGAACCTGCCATTCGCGGCTTTTGCACATCCTGTGCTATACTTTGCCGTCAACGTTGGGGTGTCGTTCAAGGGAGGGCATGGCGGATCGGAGGATCAATCATGCCGACATATCATCTCCCCGCCATTCGCGCCCGCCGTCCCGCTTGGAATAAAAGCCGCATTGTTGGCCAAAAACGCCCACCCAAACCCAAGCATGTCTGGGCCATTCGGGTGCGTTTGGAGCTGGCCGAAAATCATCGCGATCTGGCGCTGTTCAATCTGGCAATCGATAGCAAGCTGCGTGGCTGTGATTTAGTTTCGCTCAAGGTGGTTGATGTGATGGCTGCAGGAAGCATCAAAACACGGGCGTCAATCTTGCAAAGCAAAACCCAGAAACCGGTTCAATTCGAGATCACTGAGGGCACGCGCACGTCACTTGCTGGATGGAAGATCCAATCATGATCGGCTCTGAGCATCTGTGGCCGGGGCGATTTCACGAACGCCTGCACATCTCAACCCGTCAATATGCGCGCATTGTTCGCGGCTGGGTTACATCGATTGGACTGGAGCCATCCGCCTTTGGAACCCATTCGATGCGGCGTACAAAAGTGACGCAAATCTACAAAAAGACCGGTAACTTACGTGCTGTGCAGCTCTTGTTAGGGCACACAAAAATGGACAGTACCGTGCGCTACCTGGGCGTCGAATTAGAGGACCCTTTGGCAATCTCAGAGGCCATTGAAATCTAACGAGTAGGGCCGTTTGTTTAGAACGGCCCAAAGCCGACCTTGATGTTCGGCGCGGCGAATGGCTGGTTCGAGCCCTTGTGACCGATGCTGCGCTTTCAACTGACGTCAGCAAGATGCCGGAAGCGGTCATCGTTAGATGCGAGACGGCTCAAATTGGGCAATCACCAACCAAAACGATGCAGCACTGCGGCTTTCGCATAGCTGCCGTTCGTGACCAGTGAGGCATTTAGAGCAGCGGAAAGGCTTCAGAGACCCCGGACTGACCGGTAATGACGTGGACTGCACAAGCAAGCTTCACGCAAGAGCACTTTGAGCCGATTCTAATGAAGCCTCGGGCAATCGCGCTAAGCTAAATTAACACCAATGCACCCTGAGCGACCTCGCAACTCAATCATGAATTGCCGCATTTATGTGCCATTGAGTGTCTCATTCAGCTGGAAGTGAGACGGTTTTGTCGTGGTCCTGGCCTGCCAGGCATTGACGATTTCATTCGCTCTTGGAAAGTGCCAGCCTTGTCCTTGTCTAGGAGGAGATGAAGATGCAACCATCGAAACAAACTCTGGCGTGGATGTATGAAACGATGGTCACCAGCCGTCGTTTCGAAAACGCCATCGAAAAAATTTACATGGAAGGTAAATCGCCAGTCTTTAACATGGCCAATGGCCCGATCCCGGGAGAGATGCATCTTTCCAATGGGCAAGAGCCGGTTGCCGTAGGCGTCTGTGCCCACCTGAACCCCGAGGACATCGTCACAGCAACTCACCGCCCACATCATCAGGCCATCGCAAAAGGCGTGGACTTGAAAAAGATGGCGGCCGAGATCTTTGGCAAAAGCACCGGTTTGTCCGGGGGGCGTGGTGGACACATGCATATCTTTGATGCGGATGTGAACTTCGCCTGCTCGGGCATTGTCGGCCAGGGCATGGGGCCGGCCGCTGGGGCGGCATTGTCACGCAAGATACAGGGAAAGCCGGGTGTGGCCGTTTCCTTTATCGGAGAAGGTGCTGCAAATCAGGGTGCCTTTCACGAGACTTTGAACCTCGCCGCTGTATGGAAATTGCCGATGGTCTTGGTCATCGAAGACAATGCCTGGGGCATTTCGGTTTCAAAGGCCGCCTCAACGGCGATCGAACGGAACTCCGATCGTGCAGCCGCTTACGGGATTCCCGGACACTATGTTTCCGGCAATGACCCGCTGAAGATTTACGAGGTGGCGGGCGACGCGATTGCCCGGGCTCGTGCGGGAGACGGGCCCACTTTGATTGAGGTCGAAACCTACCGGCTTGCCGGGCACTTTATGGGCGACGCCGAAGGCTACCGCCCCGAAGGTGAAAAGGATGCGCTGTTTGAAAAGGATCCGATCCCAACCATGCGCAAGACACTTCTGGAAGGTGGCAGCTTCAACTCTGAGGAACTCGATAGCCTCGAAACCAACGCGCAAAAAGCGGTGGACGACGCGATAAGCTTCGCCCGCGAAAGCGCGGATCCGCAGCCAGAAGACGCGCTGACAGAAGTATTTGCCTGAACGCAGAGGGAGAGAAGACAATGGAAAATGAACGTAAATTGACAATCGCGCGAGCAATGGCTGAAGCGACTGCGCAGGAAATGAAAATTGACCCACGGGTCTTCGTGATGGGCGAGGACATCGGAGAACTTGGTGGTGTGTTTGGCAACACCCGCGGCCTACTTGAAGAGTTCGGGAAAGAGCGTGTGCGCGACACACCGATCTCGGAAACCGGGTTTATCGGGGCGGCCGTTGGGGCTGCACAAGACGGGATGCGCCCGGTGGTCGAACTGATGTTCGTCGACTTCTTTGGTGTATGTTTCGACGCGATCTACAATCTGATGGCCAAAAATACCTACTTTTCCGGTGGGAACTTCAACGTGCCGATGGTTCTGATGACCTCAACCGGGGGTGGCTATTCGGATGCGGGGCAGCATTCGCAATGCCTCTATGGTAGTTTTGCGCATTTGCCCGGAATGAAGGTGGTGAGCCCCTCGAACGCCTATGATGCGAAAGGTCTGATGACCGCTGCCATACGCGACCCGAATCCGGTAATCTACATGTATCACAAGGGCCTGCAAGGCATGGGCTGGCTGGGCACCGAAGCAGGGGCAATCACCCATGTTCCCGAAGAAGCGTATGAGGTTGAGATTGGCAAGGCGGCGATTGCCCGTGAAGGGCGCGACGTCACCATCGTGTCGATCGCTCAAGGTGTGCACCATGGCCTCAAGGCCGCCAGCACTCTTGAGAAACAGGGCATCAGTGCCGAGGTTGTCGATCTTCGGTCACTGGTTCCTTTGGATCGTGAAACAATTCGGGCCAGCGTCAAAAAGACCGGGCGACTGATCGTTGTGGATGAGGATTACCACAGCTTTGGTGTCTCAGGCGAGATTATCGCCACGGTGACGGAAACCAACATGGCTGACCTCAAGGCACCGCCGAAGCGCATCGCCTATCCCGACGTGCCGATCCCCTTTGCCCGCGTGATGGAGCAACACTGCCTGCCAAATGCAGACAAGATCGTCGCCGCGGCGCGTGACATCTGTCAGGCGCCTGTGTCGGCCTAATCTTGCGAAGAAGCTATTACGAAGGCATTGCCGCCCCGAAACTCCGGGGTGGCCACAAGAGGAGTTTGCCAAATGGCTACCGACATCATTATCCCATCCGATCTTTGGGACGGCGACGAAGAAAGCGTGATCACCGCTTGGCTGGCAAGTGACGGAGTGCGAGTATCCGAAGGTGCTCTAATTGCCGAGATCATGACCGCCAAGGTTCAACACGAAATCACAGCCCCCGCCTCTGGGGTTTTGAGCATTGCTAAAGCAATGGACGAGATCGTCGCCAAAGGCGACGTGATCGGGTTGATCGCATGACACAGCAGACAAGAGCGCAAGGGCGTATTGTCCCACTTCGGGGCGTGCGCGGCATGATTGCTGACAAAATGCTCGCTTCGCTTCAGGGTGCGGCGCAGCTGACCCACCACGCGCGGGCTGATATGACCGCGCTTCTCGCGGCCAAGGCTCGGTTCAAGGCGGATGGTATGCCACTGTCGGTCGAGGACCTTCTGATGGGTGCGTTGGTGCAAACGCTTAAGCAGTATCCCGACATTAATGGAACGGTTCAGGGCCGCGAAATTCATCTGTCTGACAGCATTGATCTGGGTATCGCCATCGCGTTGCCTGGCAATTTTCTGGCCGCTCCAGCAATCTTTGGTGCTGGCGACATGAGCCTGCCTGAATTGCGTGCGGCGCGGCGCGATCTGTCCGAACGCGCGCGTACGAACAAACTGAGTGTCGCTGAAATGACCGGCGGTACATTCACTATCTCAAACCTCGGTCTAAGCCGGGTCGAGCAATTTACACCCATCCTGAATACGCCCCAGATCGGAATCCTGGGTGTTGGATGCACGGTCGAAACGGCAGTGCGCGATGGAGATGGATTTTCATGGAAGTCGTTTGCTGGGCTGTCCCTCACTTTTGATCATCGGGCCATTGACGGTGCACCTGCGGCAGACTTCCTGACGGTGCTCTGCAGGACTATCGAGGCCTTTGATCTATGATTGTGGCACACTTCAGGACGGCAGCGGACGGCATTGCCCGCGAAACTGCTCTGCTCCAAGAGGGGAAGCCGTCACTATTGTTGTGGCAGGCGGATGAAAACGCGTTTGTCGTCCCGACGGCGGTGGCCCGCAGCAGCGGGTTCGAAAAGGCGGCAGCTGTGGCCATGGAAAATGGTTGGACAGTGACAACCCGCAGCAGCGGTGGTGGTATTGTCCCGCAGGGCCCTCACATGCTGAATCTGGCGATGATTGTGCCCTTTGCGAGCGAATTTACAATGGAAGAGGGTTACCGCTTAATATGCGGTGCGATCATCGGCGCTCTGATGCAATTTGAAATACCAGCTCAAACTGGTACCCTCGCCGGTGCATTTTGTGACGGGGCGTGGAATATCTTAGTCCGGGATTGCAAGTTGGCTGGAACCGCACAGCGGTGGCGTAGCACCCCTAGCGGCCGGGTGGCCCTGATCCACGCAGCAATCCTCGCGCGCGGCCTCGACTCGGGCCTTTGGCTTGCACTGCAATGTCTTTATCGTTCTGCGATGCCCTCAGAAGCAATGCCGCAGGCCGACGTACATATTGCGCTGGATGATCTCATGCCCGACACGATGAACATCACAAGTTTTTCTGGCGCGCTGATCAGGGCGGTAGAAGACCGCCTATCCTCGCTCGCGCGTCAGAAAAGAGAGACTGCTTGATCGTCAAACAACATCCACTGGGAGGAAAGACAATGACAATGGCTGGAATAACAACCGATGCGATGCTGTGCGGAGCGTCCTTTGCAGCATCGGGTGCCCTGAACAAGGGTAAGCGTCCGGCGCCTACGCCCAATTCCACGACAAGCCTGATGCAGTTGACGTGAGGTGGTCGGAATTGTTCGCAAGTATGGACCTTGCGAACCTGTGATGATCTATAATTCTTTGCAAAATTGATATTTTTTGCATGGATAGGCGAAGGTTTCAGGCTTTGATACACATATTGCATTTCTAATCGACGGAATTCTTGCTTTTGAAACTTTTGGATATTTATAAAAAACCTAGCGAAAGGGGTCCCTACACTGAATTAAGTCCTAAACAAACAAACGTAGAATAGGGAAGATTACCAAAATGAAAATTAGATTTTTTCCAACAATTGCATTAACTGCTTCTTTGATCTCAGCAAATGCTGCTGCGGCTCTGGACAGCGTTCCAGAATTGTCGCTTAACATCGCCACGCGCATGGTGGCAGCTTGCGAAGTGAAAGCAATTGATGAAGGTTGGCTCATGAACATTGCCGTTGTCGACAGAGGCGCAAATCTCTTGGCATTTGCTCGTATGAACAATGCATTTCTAGGGAGTATTGAAATCTCGATCAATAAGGCAAAAACCTCGGCGCGGTTCCCATGGCCAACACGGTTCTTTGGTGATTTATCCTTTGGACAAGATGGCCAGCCTGGTGGTTTGCCAGGCATTGCTTTTGTTGATGAAGTAGTGGCCTTTGCCGGTGGTTTACCTATTACGGCCGGAGACGTTCAGATTGGTGGCATCGGCGTGAGTGGTGGGACTGCAGATCAGGACGAAACCTGCGCTCAGGCAGCACTTGACGCTGTTAGTTCAGATCTTAATTAACCAAAAACGAGAGGTTTAGACCTATATAAGGGGGATCCGCATTTGGTTATCCAGGCCTTTTTATTCAACAATTTATTCGGCAACGTTTCCAGTCGAATAGGTTTTTTGGGATTGACCGCACGACGCCCGTTTGAACCACCATCTGTAAAAAGCGCTCGTTGTCTGCATGGCGGGAAATTCGATCGAAAGCCCGCGGCGGCTACTCAACTCTGCCTCGGAAATGTTCCCTGACGGGCTGGCCAATTCCTCGGGACAGGTTGGCAAGAACTATATGAACCACACCACCGGCGGCGTCTATGCGGCTATGCCTGAAAAGGTGCATATGTTCCGTGGCACCTCGGTTGCTGGTATCGTTGGTGATGAGGTGCGCAATGATCCCGCACGTGGGTTCAATGGTGGCTACTATCTTGAGTTCCTCTCGCTGGGGCTGCCGTTCATGGCGGCCTTCCTGGAGCCTGACAATACCGGCTGGGGACGCAGCGTTGCCGGGGCACTTGAAAACTATGACAAGATGTCAGGTGTTTGGGTGCTTGGCGAGGACCTTGCACAGGAGCAAAATGCGATCACGCTGCACGACAGTGACGTCGATCAATACGGGTTGCCGGTGCCGGTTGTGGCCAAGACCCCGCACAATAATGACTACGAGATGACGGCACATGCCTATGAGACAACCGCGCAAATCTACGAAGCTGTAGGTGCCACGGATGTCTATGAGCTGCCCGCGTATCCTGCGACCCACAATATGGGTACGAACCGGATGCATGCAGATGCCGACAAAGGGGTCGTCAACACCTACGGACAGGCCCATGACATCGACAACCTGTTTGTTTCTGATGGCAGTCAATTCACATCGTCAGGGGCCTGCAACCCTACACTGACGATTGTGGCATTGGCAATCCGTCAGGCGGAGTACATCGCACAGGAAATGAGCGCTCAGAACATCTGAGCAGGGGCTCTCCCTGAACTCGGTCGGGCCTTCGTGCCCAGCCGTTTTTTTTGGTATCTTATTCGGGGCGTTGCAAACTCTCGGACGCAATCCATCGATTGATTGTTGCCCGGCTTTTACCCAACAAGCGGGCAGCTTTGGTGACATTCCAATTCGTGCTATCCAGTGCGTCACGCAAGGCTGCGCGGGTCACAGCCGTTTCGGGTTGAACACTCGAAACAGACAAGCGGTCAGGCAGGTCTGTCACATTGATCCGCCGCCCGTTTCCACATATCAGAGCTTCCCGAACAACCGCACGCATTTCTCGCGTGTTTCCGGGCCAGTCGTAATTGATCAGCACATCCTTGGCTGAATTCGTTACCTCTATGGGGTCTTCAATGTCATGCGCAATCACATTGTCCAGCACGGCTTCCCGGTCTCGCATGCGTAGAGGTGGCAACTCCAACACGGACTGGCCCACCAGATACAAAAGATTGCGTGGCATCGCATCGTCCGCCTCAAGATCGGCCCAGGATTTCCCTGCCGTGAACAACAGGACCGGCTTTTGGTTGCGACTTACGCCATTCGACTCGCTTTCGTCCATGTCGAGAAAATGTTCCAACTCAAGCTGCGCCTTGGCGTTCAAACTATCGATATTGCGCAGAATGAGGGTTGGTGTCACTTTGTTGATAGGGTATTCGCTTAGGAAGCGCAGGCTCTTGAGAGCCTCCGCCAAATCTGTTTCAGACCCGGGCCTCATCGCATCAAACGAAAGGCTCATTGGAGAGTTTAGTCCCTGATCTTCGAGAAGAGCGCGCGCGAAATCCTCCGCTCCGACACCCGGCTCACCACATATGAGAATGGGAACGCGATGGGCCACCAATTTCCGCGCGCGTTCGGCAAGAATGGGCAGGCCACCGCCCTCGGCGACCAGACGGCCAAGCCTCGCGTCTTTTTCAATGCGCGCTGGAATTCGGGGCTGTGAGTGTTGGGACACTCGGCGCCTCGGGGGTATCGCAGCAGGGCTGCGCACGTTGATATCAAGGTCCTGCAGGTCTGAGAGATGCCGCCCAATGAGGTTCTGGTGCGCTGCGGGGCGCGCCGTGTCGCGCCACAGAGGTAGGTGTGACACCACAAATCCTTCTTCGTCGCAAGCGACCAGCGTTTCAAAGCGACGCGGCGAGACCGGATCGCGAGACGCAATGCGCGCAGTCATCTTTTCAGCATGAAAGTTGCGAAAAAGGCGAGTTTGGAATTGGCGGGATGCACGCCGCAATGCCTGTTCGCAAAAAGCGATCTCTTCTTGCCGGCGGTTGACAGACCCGACCAAAGTGATCGTTCCGATCAGATTGTTCTCGGAATCTGTTAGGGGCGCTGTGCTACAGGCAAAGTCTGCAAAACAATTGTAAAAGTGATCTTCACCACGCACCGTAACGACACGTCCTGACTGCATCGACAAACTGATACCACTCGTGCCCGCGATACGTTCGTCCCACATCCCGCCTTTGACAAGTCCGCTGCGCTGGAATTCTGCCTCCAACCCCTCGGGTGAATAAGACTCGATCACAATCCCATCAGAATCCGATATCAGAAGGCAATACCGTGACTGATTTGGCAATAGTGCAGCTTTGTCCACCTCCGATACCGCACCACCGATCTGGTCAAGAAACCGCTCTCTACGTTGGCCGATTTCATTGCTCTGTAATCTCAAAATCGGGGTTCTAGTGCTAGACGCCAGCTTGTGTTTCGCCAAACTGCGTTCCTTGGAGGATCTAATCAATTTCTCAATTGTAGATCTTTGTAAGAAATTGGACATTCCAGTATCTCCTCGTACCAATGCGGATTGGGCAGGCGGGCTTGTCATCTAAAATGTCGCGCAGTTCATCCTTAGAGTCCAATTTTCATTCTGTTTATTGAGTGGGCGGTATCTTGGCCAGCATCTTCGCGTCGATCCATTCGACGTTCAAAAATTTGCATGCATTACGCGAGGGGCCTTTCTTAAGTCCTTCAGGACAACTCTTCGAGAGCAGCCAAAGCACGACCGCCATAGACCACGGAGGTGAAACACGATGCAGTCTTCACATCGGATTGTGATCGAGATCGAAAAGGCCATGAGCTCTTTCACTTTACTGCTCAAAGAGCCCTCGGCTGATGCTGACTTCACCAATTGGCTGTAAGGGGTCATCGTTGTTGGGATGACTTTGAAAAGGGCACCGACACGTTTGTCTATTGCGGCGGCGTGTTCTTCATAGCTCTGGGTCATTTCCTGGATTCTCAATCTCTGTTTAAACGAGACACATTGTGTGACGAGACCGCCTTTTCGTGAGCGCTCGTACGATGTTCTGTATTTATTTAAGGAATATCGCCGAGATTTCTGCCGCGTGGAAGCGCCAATAAGTGTAGTAAATAACTGCATGGGAAAGTGTCCCATTTCTTTGCGGCTGAGACACATTTTCGTCTCATCCGATTGGATATCTTGGCATAGATTCTGTGAACTGGGTTTTGAGAATGAATTACGCAGACAAATTAGCCTATTCGAAAACCATTTTCCGCCGACTATGGGTGCCCTATGATGCTATGGTCGAAAGCTTCGGCAGTAAGGGTTGAGCACCGATCAGATTGCTGAGGTTTTCGGCATCAGCAATCTGATTTGGTGAATTGGAGGCTGTGGATGACTGGTGTGGATAGGCAAATGGGCCGCCGTTGGTGACTTACTAGCTTCATCTCAAAGCCCGCTAACGAGATAAACCAGAGAACTCCACACCTGCAGCGAAAGTCCGGAATCCACTGCCTCGGCTTTTTGCTACAGTCGCACTGCGCTGAAAGCTGACATAGAGACGGTTGGTGCCGATAGTCGCTTTGTCCGATTTGGGCCGTTTCCACCGGCAATTTGGTTGGGGCGAATGTCGTGGAAGGGCTCATAGCCGCCATCCTCCTATCTTGATCTGCAAGCTATAGAGTGCATAAATCCCCCTCTTCACTCCTCCCGAATCCCCCGCAACGCCTCCTTCGTCCCGCCCCACGCCCATTTGGGGTCTTCCTTGCACATCTGGAACTTGAACTTATTTGTGACGACAAACCCACCTAACTCAAAATCGGCGGCCCATCTTTGTCCTCTTGCGCATCCCCAGCATCTTCACTGCCGCATTGCCCACAGCACACACCGCTTTTATGCGGGTCTTCATCCGCATCGCTGCCGCCAAACATCGCGCCAAAGATTGTATAAATCGGACAATATGACATCGCCGCCGTCACCAGCATAACCGCCGCCACAACCAGCGCGATAATCCCGATGGTGCCGTCCAGTTTACCCATGAAATAGGGAATAACCAGCGCCGCCGCAAACACAAGGCGGGCAATCCGTTCGCCTGATCCAATATTCTTTTTCATCTTCTTCTCCATAGTTCAAGCATGGTTACATTGATCGCGCTTGGCTTGTGGTGACACACGGCTCGGCGGATTTCTGGGCACTGGATAACACCCTGCGGCGCCCGCCGGAATGCGACACTTGCAACAGCCGCAACACCCCATTCACGAACCGCATCGCACGCAGTGTTAAACGGCCAATCAGCGGATTTTCCGCATATGGAATTCATATGGAAATCATATGCGGTTCATATACCTGAAATCTCCCGAACCCCCTGCATTAACAGGCGATTCGCACCACCATCACCGATACCGTCAAAACCGGCCCAAAACCCGTTGCCTACCCGCGCTTCACATTCTGCAACAGCGGCAATAAATGCGACATATCCGGCCCGTGGTCCATTCCGGTCAGCGCCTTCCTTAACGGCATAAACAACCCGCGCCCTTTGCGCCCCGTGGCCTCTTTCACCGCCGTGGTCCAGACACCCCAAGTGGTGTCGTCCCAGCCCCCGTCCGGCAGCAGCGCCATCGCCTCGGCCACGAACGATTTGTCCTCGTCATCTACCATCGGCGTGGCCCCGTCAAGGCACAGCGCCCACCATTCTTTCAGGTCATCCAGCACGGTGATATTCGCACTTGTCACGGCCCAGAACGCTTCGGCCATATCATCCGGCACACCCAGCGCCTTGATGGTGTCGGCCACATCGCCAAACGCCAGCGCCTGATTGTAATGCGCAGTCAGCGGGAACAGGTCGTCCACATCAAATTTGGTCGGCGCCGCCCCGAAATGCGACAGGTTAAACCCGTCCACAAGCTCAGTCATTTCGGTGCGCAACTCCACCGGATCAGAGGTGCCCAATCGCGCCATATGCGACAGCAACGCCATCGGCTGAATCCCCTGCGTCCGCAGGTCGCGCAGCGCCAATGTGCCCAACCGTTTTGACAGTGCTTCGCCCTGCGGTCCCGTCAGTAAAGAGTGATGCGCAAACGACGGAACCGTGCCGCCAAGTGCCTGAATTATCTGGATTTGTGTCGCCGTGTTGGTCACATGGTCCGACCCGCGCACAACATTGGTGATGCCGTAATCAATATCATCGCAAACCGACGCCAGCGTGTACAGGAACTGCCCATCGCCACGGATCAAAACAGGGTCCGAAACCGATGCTGCATCAATCGACAGATCACCCAGAATACCATCGGTAAATTCTATCCGTTCCTGATCCAGCTTAAAGCGCCAATGCCCCGCCCCGCGCTCCTCGCGCAAGCGTTCTTTTTCAGCATCCGACAGCTCCAGCGCGGCGCGATCATACACCGGTGGTTTGCCCATATTCAGCAGTTTCTTGCGCTTCAAATCCAGCTCGACCGGCGTCTCGAAACACTCATACAGGCGCCCGCTGGCCCGCAGCTCATCCGCCGCTGCGTTGTACCGATCCAACCGGTCAGATTGCTTTTCCAGCCGGTCCCACGTCAGCCCCAGCCACTCCAGATCCTGCTTGATCCCGTCCGCGTATTCCTGTGTGGACCGCTCCGGATCGGTATCATCCAGCCTTAAAACAAAGGTGCCGCCAGCCTTGCGGGCAATCAGATAATTCATCAGCGCCGTGCGCAGATTGCCAACATGGATATAGCCGGTCGGGGATGGGGCGAAACGGGTGGTGGTCATGAATATGGTCCAATGCTTACAGGTTTATCAGGCTCTTTAAGCGGTTTTGCGCAAATACGAAAGGGGCCTGCAAAAAACGGTGCCAAACACAAAACCGCGAGCACTGTCGTTATACCACATTTTCAAAACGCAATTGTGGTAAGATGGCAAAAATCGGAGGGCCATCAAATGACACAAAAACCATACACACGCAGATCAGCTATCCTTGCAGGATTGTCATTGCCGCTCGCGGGCGGGCTGCTTTCCACCGCAACCCCCGCGCTGGCTGCAGCCCCTATGTTGGGCGTGCAAACCACACGGTTTAACCGCTTCAAACTGGGCAGTTTCGAGGTCACAGCCTTATTGGCTGGAACCCGCACTTTCCCCGACGTGCACAGCATATTCGGAACCAATATTCCGGATGAGGAATTCGCCCGTGTCTCGGCAGGCGCAAGTATCCCCACCGACAAAGCACAGTTTTTCTTCACCCCGACAGTGGTCAATACCGGCAGCGAACTGGTCCTGTTTGATACCGGATTAAACGGCACCGGAATCACCTCGGCACTCAGTCAGGCTGGCATCAATAATGACCAGATCGACGTGGTTGTCATAACTCACATGCACGGCGACCATATTGGTGGTTTACGCATGCGGGGTGGTGAAACATTTCCCAATGCACGCTATGTAACGGGGGCAGTTGAGCACAATCACTGGTCCTTTTCCGGCAATGAAAAATTTGAAGAAAACGTGGT